>NZ_JBMDJS010000011.1:0-184592 GCF_057809315.1 Herbaspirillum sp. FG34
CCCCCCCCCGCTTTTCATTGGGCCCGGGCGAGCGTGGCACCAGCCGATGGTTTGGATGGATTTCCGCACATGTCGCGCAGCAGCATTCCGGGAATCCGCACCGGGTTTGCGGAGCTGTTTGGATTGGATTAAATAAAATCGTTTGAAATCAATGGCTTGCGATTTTTTTGCCGTGTTTTTCATGCTGGCACGAAGCCTGCAATATGAAGCTCAAAACAAAAAAGCAAACACGGAGACAGACACCTGATGCGCTCTCTGCATCGTCTTCACGCGCCTGGTCCTGCTGGCCTCTGCGTTATGCCTTGTTCCGGTTCCATCAAAGCAAGATGACCCGCCGCAGGTCCTGTCCGCCGGACCGGACTGTGGCCATCACAGGAGATATCCATGAGTGTCACCCCGCAAAGCCATGCGCAAACCACGCCCTTGAGCGCTGCTGAATACCGCAAGCGCATCTTCGCCATCCTCGGCGCCTCTTCCGGCAACCTGGTGGAATGGTTCGACTTCTACGTCTATTCCTTCTGTGCGATCTATTTCGCACCGGCCTTCTTCCCCAAGGGCGATCCGACCACCCAGTTGCTCAATACCGCCGGCGTGTTCGCGGCCGGTTTCCTGATGCGTCCCATCGGCGGCTGGCTGTTCGGTCGCATCGCCGACAAGCATGGCCGCAAGACCTCCATGCTGATCTCGGTGCTGATGATGTGCGGCGGCTCGCTGGCCGTGGCCGTCCTGCCGACCTATGCCACCATCGGTGCCTGGGCGCCGGCGCTGCTGCTCTTGGCGCGCCTGTTCCAGGGCCTGTCGGTGGGCGGTGAATATGGCACCTCGGCGACCTACATGAGTGAAGTGGCGCCCAATGGCCGCCGTGGCTTCTTCGCCTCCTTCCAGTACGTGACGCTCATCGGTGGCCAGCTGCTGGCCGTGCTGGTGCTGTTCGCCATGCAGCAGTGGCTGACCAAGGCCGAGCTGATGGCCTGGGGCTGGCGCATTCCCTTCGTGCTGGGCGCGGTCGGTGCGCTGGTGGCGATGTATCTGCGCAGCTCGCTGGCCGAGACCTCTTCGGCCGGTGCCCGCAAGAAGAAGGAAGCCGGTACCCTCAAGGGCTTGCTGCAGCACAAGCGCGCCTTCCTGAACGTGGTGGGCTTCACCGCCGGCGGCTCGCTGATGTTCTACACCTTCACCACCTACATGCAGAAGTATCTGGTCAACACCGCCGGCATGGATCCGAAGATGGCCAATGGTGTCATGACCGGCGCGCTGTTCGTCTACATGATCCTGCAACCGATCTTCGGTGCCCTCTCCGACAAGATCGGCCGCCGCAACTCCATGCTGTGCTTCGCCTTCTTCGGCATGATCGGTACCTTCCCCATCCTGCACTTCCTGAAAGACGTCAGCAGCCCCGGCGTGGCCATGGCGCTGGCGATTCTGGCGCTGACCATCGTCAGCTTCTACACCTCCATCAGCGGCCTGATCAAGGCCGAGATGTTCCCGCCGGAAGTGCGCGCCCTGGGCGTGGGCCTGTCTTATGCGGTGGGCAATGCCATCTTCGGCGGTTCGGCCGAATTCGTGGCGCTGTCGCTGAAGTCGGCGGGGGTGGAATCGGCCTTCTACTGGTACGTCAGTGCACTGTGCCTGGTGGCGCTGATCATCAGCCTGCGCATGCCGGATCCGCAACGTGACGGTCACCTCAAGGGCGATGTCTCCATGAACCCGGACGACGAGCACGGCGACGCCGCTGCCGCTGCCGGCAAGCTGCACAAGCCGGCCTGATCGTGCCCGCCGTTGCGCCACTGCCTGCGGTGGCGCGCGGCGCGTTATGATGATGCCTTCAACGCGGCGCCCTGCGGGGCGCCGCGCTGTTTTCTTCCGTTCTCTTCATGCGCGCACGACGAAACCTGCTGATCCTGACTCTGTTCCTGGCGGCCACCCTGCTGGTCTGCGGGTTGACCTATCGCGTGGCGCTGGGCCGGGCCGAGAGCGACCAGCAGGCCCTGGCCGCCGCGCAGTTGCAGATTGCCGCGCTGGATCTGGAATCGATCCTGCAGAAATATGAAGCCTTGCCCTTTGCGCTGGGCTTCCAGTCCGATGTGCGCCAGGTCTTGCAGCATCCCGAGGATGCGTTCTCGGTGGACCGCCTCAATCGTGCCTTCAAGACCATCCAGCAACAGTCGCGTGCGGTCAATATCTTCATGCTCAACCGTCACGGCGTGACGCTGGCCTCCAGCAACTGGGATGAGGAATTCAGCTATGTCGGGCGCGACTTCGGTTTCCGCCCCTACTTCCGCGAAGCCATCCAGGGGCGGGCAGGGCGCTTCTATGGTATCGGCAACATTTCCAGCGAGCCGGGCTACTTCATCGCCCAGCCGATCTTTCGGCGCCAGGATCAGGCCGAGGGCGACCTGCCCATCGGCGTGATGGTGGTCAAGGTGGACCTGGCGGAGTTTGAGCATACCTGGCGCAGCAGCAATGATCCGATCACGCTCACCGATGCCGGTGGTGTGGTGTTTCTGAGCAATCGTCCCGAATGGAAGTATCACAGCCTGCAAGCCCTGGGCGCGCCGGTACAGCGCGAGCTGGAGGGCACCCACCAGTATGCGGACCTGCCTATCACGCCGGTGACGACCCTGCCGCCGGCCTTGCAGCGCGGATTCGGCATGCACGTGTCGCGCCCGGTGGGGCGGCTGGGATGGAAGTTGATGTTGTTTCCGTCAAAGGCACGCATGCAGCGTTCCGCGATGCAGTCGACCATGGCGGCGGCACTGTTGATGCTGGCGCTGGCCATCTCGCTCTTGGCCTGGTACCAGCACCGGCGCCGCTTGCAGGAACGACTGGCCTCGCGCAACGCCCTGCGCCGTGCTGCCGAGGAACTGGACCAGAAGATCGCCCAGCGTACCGGGGAACTGACCGCGGCCAACCAGGCCATCGCGGCCAAGTACGCCAAGCTGCAGCAGACCGAGAGCCTGTTGCGCACTACCCAGGACGAGCTGGTGCAGGCCGGCAAGCTGGCCATGCTGGGCCAGATGGCGGCGGGCATGACGCATGAACTGAACCAGCCTTTGGCGGCCATCCGAGCCTTTGCCGACAACTCGGTGAAATTCCTGGCGCGGGGTCAGACCGCCCAGGTGGCCGAGAACCTGGAACACATCAGCCATGCCAGTGCCAGCATGGGCAAGATCATCGGCCAGTTGAAGGGGTTTGCGCGCAAGAGCGGCCAGGCCGTGGCGGTGGTCGACCTGCGCCAGGCCGTGGAGACCTCGGTACGGCTGCTTTCCAGCGACTTCCAGAAGCAGGAAGTGGAAACCCGCATCGACATGCCGCTGACCGTGCAGGTGACCGGAGACGCGGTGCGCACCGAGCAGGTCATCGTCAATCTCTTGCGCAATGCCCTCGATGCGGTCGAGGAGGCGCCCCGCAAGTGTGTCTGCGTGATGCTGGAGGTCGATACGGCACGCCAGCAGGCAGTGCTGCGCATTCGCGATTCCGGCGCGGGCATTGCCGACGAGGTCGTGCCGCATCTGTTCGAGCCCTTCTTCACGACCAAGTCGTCGAGCAAGGGGCTGGGCTTGGGACTGGCGATTTCGTCCTCCATCGTGCAGGCCATGAACGGTCAACTGAGTGCGCATAATCATGAACAAGGCGGCGCGGAATTCGTGGTGCGCCTGCCCCTGCTGAAGACGGAGAATGGATCTGATGGATAAACACGCCGCTGCCCCCAGCGCCCTGCTGATCGAAGATGAACAGGCGGTGCGCCGCGCCACGGCCCAGGCACTGGAGCTGGAGGGCTTTACGGTGAGCGCCTGCGCCAGCGCCGAAGAGGCCCTGCCGCTGCTGACCCGCGATTTCCCGGGCGTGCTGGTGACCGATGTACGCCTGCCTGGCTGGTCCGGCTTGCAGGTGCTGACCCATGTCATGCAGATCGATCCGGACCTGCCGGTGATCGTCGTGACCGGTCATGGCGATGTCAGCATGGCGGTGGAGGCCATGCGTGCCGGGGCCTATGACTTCGTGGAGAAGCCCTTCGGTTCGGACAGTCTGCTCGAGATCGTCCTGCGCGCTCAAGAGAAGCGCAGTCTGGTCCTGGAAAACCGCCGCCTGCGCGAGGCCTGGGCGCACGACCCGGAGCTGCCGCCGCTGGTGGGCCAGTCACCTGCCATCGAGCGGGTGCGTACGCTCATCCGCAGCCTCGGTCCGGCCGATGTGGATGTGCTCATCAATGGCCAGACCGGCAGCGGCAAGGAAGTGGTGGCGCGCCAGCTGCATGCCGCCAGTGCCCGCAAGGGCCCCTTCGTGGCGCTGAACTGCGGGGCCTTGCCGGAAACGGTGTTCGAGAGCGAGATCTTCGGTCATGAGGCCGGGGCCTTCACCGGTGCCCAGAAGCGCCGCATCGGCAAGCTGGAATATGCGCATGGCGGCACGCTCTTCCTCGATGAAATCGAGAGCATGCCGCTGGCGTTGCAGGTCAAGCTCTTGCGCGTGCTGCAGGAGCGGCGCCTGGAACGCTTGGGCGGCAACGAGTCCGTGGCCATTGATTGCCGGGTGGTGGCGGCCAGCAAGGTCGATCTGCTCAAGCTCTCCGCCGAGGGACAGTTCCGTGAAGACCTGTATTACCGTATCGGCGTGGTTTCCATCGACCTGCCGGCCTTGAACCAGCGTGGCAGTGATATCCCGCTGTTGCTGGCGCATTTCTGCCAGGCGGCCGCGATGCGCTACCGGCGAGAGATACCGGCCTGGACGGCGGCGCAGATGCAGCAATGGCAGCAGCGCGAATGGCCGGGCAATGTGCGCGAACTGCGCAACTTTGCCGACCGCTGGGTATTGGGAGTGGAACAGATCGCTGCCGTGGGGGGCTCGGCGTCCTTGACGCTGTCCCTGCCGGAACAGGTGGAGCAATTCGAGGCCGGGATGATCGCCACGGCGCTCAGGGAGAGCGAGGGCAGTGTCGCGCAGGCCGCGGAGCGGCTGGGCATCCCGAAGAAGACGCTTTACGACAAGATCCGCAAATATCAGCTGGCGTCCGCTTGAGACTGCTACGTACGTAAAAAACGCCGCTGCGGTGATGCTGCGCAGCGGCGTCATTGCCCTCTGCAGGACTTGCTTGCGCAAGCGCTGCGAGGGGCTTTGGACTCAGTCCTTCTGGTACTGCGGCGAACGCGGACCATACAACAGTCCGTTGGTGCTGCCCGCGCGCAGCAGGCGGTTGCTGGTGACGCTGGCCATCTTGTAGCTGGCATCGGTGGTGGTGCTGATGATCTGGTTGACCACGGCCGAGATCAGCATGCCCAACAGACCATTGTTCTGGTTCTGGCGCTGCTCCGCGCTGGAGGCGCTGGCCGAGCCCTGCCACAGCGTCTTGCCCGAACGCAGGTCGACCAGCTTGGCATCGGCGGCCACCACCGTATCGCTCTGCACCACCTTGTAGGAGGTGCCGTAGTCGGTGATGTTGATGTACAGCGCAGCGTCGGCACCGAAGATGTCATGCAGCTTCTTGACCGGCACCTCGTGGATGTCGGCGGCGTTGGCCAGGCCGTTCTGCTTGAAGGTCTCCGCCGCCAGGGAGACCGGGATCACGTAGTAACCCGATTCCGCCAGGGGTAGCGTGGCCTGCGCGAGCATGCCGTAGGGAGCGATGACTTCGGAAGAGCTGTTCATCGGTGGCAGCACCAGGATCGAGGCCGGACGCGCCGCCTTGAACTCGGCGTAGTCATACGGTTGCTGTTTGTGGGTGGCGCAGCCCGAGGCCAGCAGGACCAGCAGCAGGGCGCCCAGTGCCTTGAATTTGTTGATCATCATTTGCTCAGTCCCTTCTTGTAGTTGCGCATCAGGAAGTCCATATACGGTGCCGATTCCGGGAACAGCGCCTTTTCGGTCTGCAGTTCCTGGACCAGTTGGTCTTCCTTGCCGATGGAGGCATACAGCATGCCCAGGTGGGCGTGGTAGCCCGGCGGCACGGCCTCGTTGTTGGCGCGCATCTTCTGCAGGTTTTCTTCCAGCGCGGCGATCTCGGCTTCATTGCCGTTGCCTTCCGTCTTGAAGTGTTCGTACAGCTGGTCCTGATAATTGCCCCAGCCGTAGAGGGACTTCTGCTGGTGTTTGGCGCAGCCGGAGAGGGCCAGCGCCAGGCCGAGGGCGAACCCGGCAGCGAGCTTCTTGTTCATCATGGTCGGTCTCTTGCGTTCGTGTTGGGGAGTCAGGGCTTCCATGCGCCGGAATCGATGCCGGTGACCAGGTTCTGCACCGCTTCGCGGATGGCCAGGTCGAGTACCTTGCCATTGAGCGTGGAGTCATAGCTGGCGGTGCCGCCGAAGCCGATGATCTCGCGGTTGTCCAGGCTGTATTCGCCTGCGCCCTGCGACGAGTACACCACCTGCGAGGTGTTCACGTCCACGATGTTCAGGTTGACCTTGGCATAGGCCACCTGTGACTTGCCACGACCGAGAATGCCAAACAGCTGGCGATCGCCGGTTTCCTTGCGGCCGAACTCGGTGACATCACCGGTGACCACGTAGTTGGCGCCCTTGAGGGACTGGGTCTGCTTGTTCAGCTTGGCTTCCTGGGCCAGTTCGCCCATGTTGTCGCGGTCCATCACGGAGAAGCGGTTGCTCTGCTGCAGATGGGTGATCAGGATGGTTTTGGCCTGTCCGCCCAGACGGTCCACGCCATCCGAGAAGATGCCGCGCAGATAGCTGGAGCGGTTATCGAACTTGCCGACGGCGATCGGGCTGCGCGCCCCCTGGTACACCTGCTTGGCGCTGGCCACCTGGGCCACCGGCAGACTGCGTGAATTCTCTGTGGCGCAACCCCCGAGCGCCGTTGCCATGGCGACTGCCGCCACGGTCGTGACATACCTGCTGAACATAGTTGTTTCCCCGAATTGTTGATATCGACAAGGGCAGCCCAACTGCCCTTCAAACACCTCGAAAGCGCCCGTGCCTTGCACACCAGCGAGTTTCGATCCGGCAATTTTATCAGCGGACAGGAGCAAAATCTGTAGTAATTTGGCGATATCTTGATCAAATTTAACAAGACGGCGTTATTCCTGATGACGTTCATCATTGTGCGTCGCGGCCGCTGCAAGCGCCGATGATATGATCCGGCTCACGCGGACGCCGGGCGTCCATCTTCATCGAGAATCAAGGCCATTCCCCCATGCGCGACATCATCAATGGCTTCCTGCGTTTCCAGCAGGATGTCTTTCCTTCCCGTAAAGAGTTGTTCAAGAGCCTGGCGACCGGGCAGACCCCCAAGGCGCTGTTCATCTCCTGCTCCGACAGCCGCATGGTGCCCGAACTGGTGACCCAGCGCGAACCGGGCGACCTGTTCGTCATCCGCAATGCCGGCAACATCGTGCCCTCCTTCGGCCCCGAGCCGGGCGGCGTCAGTGCGACCGTGGAGTATGCTGTGGCACAGCTGAAGGTGTCGGACATCGTCATCTGCGGTCACTCCGATTGTGGCGCCATGACGGCGGTGGCCACCTGTGCCTGCCTGGACCACATGCCGGCGGTACGCAACTGGCTGCACCATACCGATGCCGCGCGGATGATCAATGAATCGCGTCACCACGAGACCGAGAAGGATCGCATCGATGGCATGGTGCGCGAGAACGTGATCGCCCAGCTCAACAACATCCGCACCCATCCTTCGGTGGCGGTGGCGCTGGCACAGGGCCGCCTGGGACTGCATGGCTGGGTCTACGACATCGAGACCGGCTCCATCCTGGCGCACGATACCGCCACCAATACCTTCGTGCCGCTGGCTCTGCATCCGGCGGCCAGCAGCGACCACTGAGACTGGCGGCGGGCGGCGCTCGCCTCAGCCTTCAGAGGTTGAGCATCTGCATGCTGGCTTCGGTGTAACGCTCGCCGGCGGCCGCGCCGCGCGGGAAGACCGCCTCCAGCGCCTGCAGATCTTCGGAAGAAAGCTTCACCGAAAACGCGCCCGCGTTTTCTTCCAGATAGCGGCGACGCTTGGTGCCGGGAATGGGCACGACGTGCGGGTCCTGCGCCATCACCCAGGCCAGTGCCAGCTGGCTCGGTGTGCAGCCGTGCTGCGTTGCCATTTCCTTCACTTGTGCCACCAGCCGCAGGTTGCGGGCGAAATTCTCGCCCTGGAAGCGCGGATTGGTGCGGCGGAAATCATCCTCGGCCAGATCCTCGAAGCGCTGCAACGCACCGGTCAGGAAGCCCCGTCCCAGCGGACTGTAGGCCACGAAGCCGATGCCCAGCGCGCGGCAGGTGGCCAGCACATCCGTTTCAGGATCGCGCGTCCACAAGGAATATTCGCTCTGCAGGGCCGTCACCGGGTGTACCCGGTGGGCGCGCTCCAGAGTGGCCGAGGAGGCTTCGGACAAGCCGATGTAGCGGATCTTGCCGGCCTGCACCAGGTCCGCCAGCGCACCCATGGTGGTCTCGATGGGCGTGTTCGGATCGATGCGATGCTGGTAGTAGAGGTCGATGGTCTCGATGCCCAGGCGCTTGAGGCTGCCCTCCACGGCCTGGCGGATATAGGCCGGGCTGCCATCCACGCCGCGTGCAGATGGATGGGCCGGATCGCGCCGGATGCCGAACTTGGTGGCGATGAAGAACTTGTCGCGGCGGCCTTGGAGGGCGCGGCCGATCAGTTCTTCGTTGGTGTAGGGGCCATACATGTCGGCCGTGTCGAGCAGGTTGATGCCCAGTTCGAGGGCGCGGTCGATGGTGGTCAGGGATTCGGCGTCGTCGCGCTGCGCATAGAAATCGCTCATGCCCATGCAGCCCAGGCCGATGGCCGAGACCAGCGGGCCGTTGCTGCCCAGGCGGCGGGTGCCGACGGGTGATT
This sequence comes from Herbaspirillum sp. FG34, assembly GCF_057809315.1. Lineage (NCBI taxonomy): Bacteria > Pseudomonadati > Pseudomonadota > Betaproteobacteria > Burkholderiales > Oxalobacteraceae > Herbaspirillum > Herbaspirillum sp. FG34. The sequence goes on from NZ_JBMDJS010000011.1 coordinate 8,812, forward strand.
GCGCTGGCAGGTGCGAGGTGTGGGGTTGCGTCATGGTGTCATCCTTTCGGGTTGGGGAGCGGCGGCCTTGTCGCCAGCAGAGGCGGGCAGTGCAGCGCGTACTTGCTGCTCCAGGTCGTCATACAGGGCCAGCTTGTGCTGCAGGACCGCCAGGTTCTCCTGCAACTCGGCCAGGGTATCTTGTACGCACAGCGTATGCGCCTGCAGCATGGCACGGCGCTGGCTGACGCTTTCCACCGTATTGCCGATGCGGCGTAGCTCGGCATAGCGCAGCATGGCGCGTACCGGCAGGCCGGTGGCCTTGAGCTTTTTCAAGAAGGCGATCCAGTTCAGGTCTTCCTGGGTGTAGCGGCGATGGCGGTTGTCGCGCCGCTCCACCGGGTCGAGCAGGCCGATGCGTTCGTAGTAGCGCAGGGTATGCACCGACAGGCCAGTGGCCTCGGACGCCTGGGCAATGGTGAGAGAAGTTGTCATGGCAGCCAGTCTAGAAGTTGGAGTGCGCTCCAAGTCAAGCGCTCCCGCCATTATCGGCATCCTGGTCGGAGTGCGCTGGCAGCCAGTACAATGCGCGCTGCCTTCCCTTCTGTTCCGGAGATTTTCCGCATGCACATCGCTGCCGCCACCCAACTTCTGCTCGACGCCCGCCACAGTGGCCTGGCCCTGGACTGGCGCCGCCTGGCCGTGGGTGATGCCGAGACCGCCTATGCCGTGCAGGACGCGCAATTGCTGCGCCTGGGTCCGGTGGGCGGCTGGAAGGTCGGCAGCAAGGGTGATGGCAGCCTGCCCGGCTGTGCAGCGCTGCCGGCTTCGGGCATCGTGGCATCCGGAAGCGAACTGCGCGGGCCGCAATGGCGCATGCGCGGACTGGAAGTGGAGTTGGCCCTGCGGGTCGGGCGCGATTACGATCCCGGCGAGCAAGAGCCGGATGAAGCCGAGCTGCGCACGGTCTTCGATGCCATCCTGCCGGCCATCGAAGTGGTGGAGACGCGCCTGGGACATCCGCCCTGTACCAATCCCTGGGCCGGCATGGCCGACCTGCAAAGCCACGGCGCACTCATCATCGGTGCCGCCCAGCCGCTGCCTGCCACGCTTTCGTTGCGCCAGATCGTGGCCGGCCTGCACATCGACGGCCAGGAAATCATCCGTACCACCGGCGGCAATCCGGCCGAGCTGTGGACCATGCTGGGCTGGTTGGCGCTGCATTGCGCGCGCCGTGGCCAGCCCTGGCGTGGCGGGCAGATCATCACCACCGGCTCCTGCACCGGCCTGCAGCTGGCGCGGGGAGGGCGGCTGGTGGCGGCGGCGCTCGAGGGCATCGGCGCGGTCTCGTTCAGCTTCGCCGCTTGAAGGGCTGGCCGTTTCTCAGCGCATGAGTTGGCCGATCAGGCGACCCACTTCCGCATGCACCGCATCGCGCCGCGCATCGGTGGCGGCGTTTTCGGTCAGGTAGACGGCAAACAGCAGCGGTGCGCCCTTGTCGGTCCACACCACCCCCACATCGTTGGCCGTGCCCAGGCGCCCGGTACCGGTCTTGTCGCCGACCTTCCAGCGCGCCGGCAGGCCGGCGCGCACACGCTGGTCGCCGGTCCGGTTGGCCACCAGCCACTGCGTGAGCTGCTGGCGCGAGGCCGGAGCAAGCGCATCGTCCAGCAGCAGCCGGCGCAGGTCGGCGGTCATCGCGGCCGGGGTCGTGGTATCGCGAGGGTCGCCAGGGACGGCTTCGTTGAGCGTGGGCTCATTGCGATCCAGCCGGGTGAGATCATCGCCCAACGTGCGCACGAATCGCGTCAGGCCGGCCGGACCGTCCATGCTGGCCAGCATGAGGTTGGCGGCGGTATTGTCCGAGAGGGTCATGGCCGCTTCGCACAACTGCGCCATCGACAGGCCGGCGCCGCCGGTGTGCTTGCCCGTCGTGGGCGAGTAGGGGACCAGGTCTTTCTGGTGATAAACGATGCGCCGGCTCAACTGCTCCTTGCCCTGATCCACGCGGTGCAACACGGCGGCTGCCGCAAGGAACTTGAAGGTACTGCACATGGGGAAGCGCTCATCGGCACGATAGCCCCAGTGGCGAGCACCGGCAGTATCCACCAGCGAAACGCCCAGGCGGCCGCCGATGTCGGCTTCCAGCCGCGACAGGGTATCGGTGAGTGTGGATGAGTCCACAGTTTTACTTGCAACTTGTGGTGCGGCCGCCCAGCTGCGGCTGATCAGGCCGGCCGTGGTCAGGGCGGCAACGGACAGGAAGTGACGTCGTCCAGACATGGATTCTCCTCGATGAATGATGGCAACAGGGCTGCATCATAGGCAGTAGTCGTGGCGCTCACAATTCACGATAATTGGGTGCAAGCCCAAGAAAAACTGATGCCAGGAAATCCCATGTACCTGCCCCTCAATGCGCTGCGTGCCTTCGAAGTCTCGGCCCGCCACCTCTCCTTCACCCGCGCCGCCGAGGAATTGAGCGTGACCCAGACCGCCGTGAGCATGCAGGTCAAGAACCTGGAACAGCGTCTGGGCGTGGCGCTGTTTCGTCGTCTGCCGCGCGGATTGGCGTTGACCGATGAGGGGCTGGCGCTGCTGCCGGTGGTGGCGCAGTCCTTCGGGCGCATTGCCGACGTGCTGGCCCAGTTCGAAGATGGCCGCCGCCGCGAGGTCCTCACCGTCGGTGTGGTGGGTACTTTCGCCGTGGGCTGGCTGATGCCGCGCCTGCGTGAATTCCAGCAGCAGCATCCCTTCGTGGATCTGCGCCTGCTCACCAACAACAATCGTGTGGATCTGGCCGGGGAGGGGCTCGATTACGCGATCCGTTTTGGCGATGGTGCGTGGCACGGCACCGAGGCTGAACGTTTGTTCGAAGCGCCGCTGGCCCCGATGTGTGCCCCCGAGATCGCCGCGCGCTTGCGCGCGCCCTCCGACCTGGCGGCCGAGACCTTGCTGCGCTCCTATCGCAGCGATGAGTGGCGCCGCTGGTTTGCGGCAGCCGGTGTGCCTTGCCCGCCCTTGCGCGGCTTCGTATTTGATTCCTCGCTGGCGCTGGCCGAGGCCGCTGCGCAAGAGGCGGGAGTGGCCTTGCTGCCGGTACTGATGTTCGAGCGCGAACTGCGGCAGGGGCGCCTGCTCTGTCCCTTCGGGCAGCGCATCGTATTGGGTGCCTACTGGCTCACGCGCCTGAAGTCACGGCCGCAAACCGCTGCCATGGCGGCTTTCCGGGGATGGTTGCAGACACATGCGGACGGCATGTAGGTGATGCTGAAGTGATGACTACGCGCAACAACCACAGCGATGTCAGAGAAATCCTGATGGACGTCCGGCCGTCCTGCACATAGAATAAATAATATAAACAATTTATACGGTTCGTGCCGGCCGTATGAATCAGGACCATGGACAGACCGGCACTGGCGGAAAAACCTTCGGGACCTGCCATCAGTCATTAGTGAAAGGGGGTAAGTCATGCGCTACTTCGCACAACTCTATCGCAAGCTGGTTGATTTTCTCAACGACTCCAGCGAGCTCGACACCGGATCGCACCGTGGTGCGCCGCATTGCTGCAGCCTCTATTCGGGTTTGTCGAGCATGTCGCAGGACGAGCAGCGCCACTGAGTTCGCACTCACTGCGCCAGCTTCATCTGCCAACCCGGGCCGCGCCAGCGCCCCGGGTTTTTGTTTTTCTGTCGGGCCATCCCTTGCCTGTTGCCGTGGCAGCCGACACCCTGTGCCGTCGTGGCATCGTTTGAGATTAGGTGTTTTCTTTAATAGGTGTCGTCAGAAAATTGCTGCTAATCAAGCCGCTGAAGATGTAATACAGTCGCGCAACAGCCCGAGGCAGCATCGCGGCAATGCACCTTTTCTCAAATGCAGATGGCACAACTCAAAAAAATCAGCATCAACGACTTGGCCGTGGGGATGTATTTCTCCGGCTTCGATGGCTCATGGATCGAGCATCCCTTCTGGCGCAGCAAGTTCAAGATCGAGCACGCAGCCGACGTAAGCCGGGCGCGCAGTGCCGGCTTCGAATTCTGCTGGATCGATCTGTCACTGGGGCGCGATGTCATTGCTCACCAGCCCATCGCGGACGTGGCCGTTGCGCCGCCTGCGCCGGTCACTGCGGAGGAGGAGTATCGCAATGAACTCAACGAAGCCTTGCGGCTTTACGAGAGTGCCAAGGAATCGACCCGGCAGATGTTCCGGCAGGCCCGTCTGGGCAAGACCCTGGATGTCGAGAAATGCCAGGACCTGGTGGAGGAAATCGCCGCCTCGGTCACGCGCAATTCGAACGCCCTGCTCAGCATCATCCGCCTCAAGCGCGCCGATGAATACACCTACCTGCACTCCATCGCCGTCTGTACCATGATGGTGGCTCTGGCGCGCACCCTGGGCATGGACAGCACGGCCTGCAAGGAAGCCGGACTGTCCGGCTACCTGCATGACGTGGGCAAGGCCTTTATTCCGCTGGAGGTACTGAACAAGCCGGGCAAACTGACCGACCAGGAATTTCGTATCATCCAGCGCCACCCCACGCTGGGTTATGAATACCTGAGCGGCTTCGCCGACGTACCGGACTATGTTCTCGACGTGTGCCTGCATCATCACGAAAAGGTCGATGGCACCGGTTACCCGGGGCGCCAGCAGGGCAACCAGATCGGCCTGTATTCGCGCATGGCCGCCGTGTGCGACGTGTACGACGCTGTCACCTCCGATCGCACCTACAAGTCCGCCTGGGATCCGGCCGAGTCACTGGCCCGCATGGCGACCTGGCAGGGGCACTTCGATCGTCCCATCTTCCTGACCTTCGTCAAGACGCTGGGCATCTATCCCGTCGGGTCCATCGTCAAGCTGCGTTCTGGCCGTACTGCGCTGGTCATTCGCCAGAACCAGAAGGATCTCACCCGGCCTGTGGTCAAGGCGTTTGCAACGGCCCTGTCGATCGAGGCCCTGGAGAGCGAGATCATCGACCTGTCCGCACCGGACCAGGAGGATGCCATCAGTGAGCGCAGCGGGCAGGACTGGATCCGCAGCAACGGGCTGGTGCTGGACTCACTCAAGGCACTGGTGGAGGGCGGCGAGAGCCCGGGAGAGGCCAGGCCTTAGGGCCTGGTCACGTTGAATCTACTCGTAGATTTCATGGGAACAGGCCTTGGTCCTCAGCGCGAGCCGAGGATATGTGCGATGCGTTCCTCATTGGCCGGGTGGCTGGAGAGATAACGCGCGGCCTGGCCATCCTTGTCCATCTCTCCCAGCTTCTCGAACACCAGCGCCAGCTTCTGACGCGGCAGGCCATTGGCCTTGAACATGGCAATGGCGTAATCATCGGCCTCGCGTTCGATGTCGCGCGAATACTTCAGATCCAGCAACACCGTAGGGATGTTGGCCAGCACCGCCGAGACATCGCCAAACAGAGCGGTGGCCATGGCGGCAATGGCCGAACTCTGGATCAGTCGCCGCATCAGGTGGCGGCGGTGCACATGGCCCAGTTCGTGGGCCAATACCCCCATGAGGGCATCATCATCGTCCAGCAACTGCACGATCTCGTCAGTGACCACGATCTGCCCGGAGGGCAGGGCGAAGGCATTGGGCCCGATGCGGCTCTTGCGAAACACGATCTCGTAATCGGGCGCATCCGGCAGCGGCGTCGTCAAGGCGCGAAAGCGCGCCGTGATGGCCTGCGCACGGTGCGTATCGAGCTGGCTGGGTGACAGCACCCGCTTATCGAGGAAGTCCAGCGTGTCCTGTCCGACCTGGCGATCCACCGACACCGGCAGCATGGCGGTGATGCCCTGGGCCGCCAGCGGCAGCAGATAGAGGTAGCTCAGGACCACCACCGCCACCAGGATCGCGCAGGCCGTCAGTGCGTGGAACCAGCTCTGCTGCAGCCGCACCACCAGTGAATCGCGCTGGCCGATCCCGCGCAGCAAGGCGCTGAAGGCCGCGCCATCGATGATCTCCAGATAGGCACCATCGGGGAAGCTGACCTTGCGCGCCGCGCGGTTCAGGCGCTCGGAAACGTGCAACCCGGCAATCGGGCAATCCCGCTCCACCTCCCCGCGTACCTGGGCCACGCCATCGCTGACGGTGAGCGTGACCAGGTAGCGTCTCGAGGTCTTGCCATCGTAATAGGAAGCCGAGACTGTCATGGCTTACATCGACAGGTCGAAGTCGAGCAGATCGCCCAGGCCCTCGCCGGTCGCCGAGCCGGGCGATTCGCTGGAAGCGATGAAGTCGTCCAGGCTGCCTGCCGGCAGCAAGGTAACCGACTCGATGCGATAGCGCATCATGCGTACCTGCGCGAAGGGCGTGAACAGGCCCAGCGTCACGGCAATGCCCAGCACGTTGGTCAGCAGGATGACGGCCGTGCGGCCCCAGCGCATGCGGCTCTGGAAGCGATGTTCACCCAGGCGGGTATTGTTCCAGACCAGGTTCTGCAGCAGCGTCAGCCACAGCGGAATGATCAGGAAGGACCAGACGTAGAGGGCCAGCAGCATGAGCGAGAAGACCAGGATCGAACCTGCGCCCGACTCGATCGCCCGGAACAAGGCCATGCCGCCAAAGCTGATGACGATGAGCGCCGAGCCGGCGATCCAGCCACCGATGCCGGCCAGGTAGGCCAGGTAGAACGCGCCGACTGAACCATGGAAGGAGAAGTGGGTGGAGCCGAAGCGCGTCTCATTGTGCTGGAAGCGCTTGAAGCGCTGTGCCGCCATCGGCATGAGCAGGCCCACGCTGAAGACGCCGATCATCGGCCACAGCAGGAAGTTCTTGAAGGCACCGCCGAAGCTGCCGCGAAAACCGAAGCGGATGCCGCGATAGCTGGTGTTGTAGAGCTTGAATTGCAGGCTGCGCCAGATCAGCCAGGGGCTGGCCAACATGAGGATCAGCGCGGCGATCAGGCCAAGCAGGATGTTGATGTAGCCGGCGAGCTGGTAAGCCACCAGCAATACCACGGCCAGGATGCGTCCCTTGAGGATGGCCACGGGATTGCCGTGATAGTCGAAGCTGGCCCCGGCCACCGAGGTGTTGTCGTAGAAGTAGCGCAGTCGGCGCACCTTGGCCCAGGCGGAATAGATGCCCAGCGTCACCACGGACAGCAGCAGGTTGACGATCCAGATACGGAAATATTCGGAACCGCGCCCGCTGAAGGAAAACGCCTGTGGTGCACGGTGATCGGCAGAATCGCGCAGGGCGGTGGCAAAGGTGCCCGGCTCATTGGATGCAGACGGAGGAGGGACGGCGGCGTCAGGCAAATCGGAATGGTCGTTCATGGAAACTCTTGTGTTGGTCGTTGTATGGAAGAGGTCTGCCGATGGGGTCGGGCAAGAATCCATTGCTCGCAAGTAAAAGTCAAGTTGGCGGGCATCTCCATGTGACTTGTATGGATTTTGTAGGGGCGCACCTCGCATTTTTTCGAGCCTCATTGGTCTGGCCTTCTGCAGAAATGCACTGTTTGTGCGAACATTGCTGCCCACATGCGGTCAAGGCAAGGGCATGGCGGCGGCGCCAACAGCGCGGCCTCGCAGCAATGATTGTCCGCATTCGCGCCAAACAAAAGTTTCCTGAGCGTCGCCTGGTCTCCACGCCCGGCGACGTTTGCCAACCAAAGGAGCCTCCATCCATGTCCACGTCCTGGAACACCGCCGCCATCGCCGAGAAGCTCGGCATTCCTGTCACCGACCTCGGCATCGAGACCATCGCCCACAGCGCCGATGGCATCGATTACGAAAGCGTGCTCCTCTACAACAAGGCGCAAGCCCCGGTCTCCGGTGTACTGAGCGTTCCCAATTACTTCGGGCTGCGCCAGCAGGCGCTGGAAATCGCCGCCACCACTATCGGTGCGGGCCATGCCATCCTGGTGGCCGATGTGTTCGGCAAGACCCTGCGTCCGGGTAATCCGGACGAAGCTCTGGCGGCCATCATCCCGCTCAAGAAGGATCGCGCCGAACTGCGCAAGCGCATGCACGGCGCGCTCAAGGTCTTGCGCGAGCAGTCCTTCGTCAAGCTCGATGCGTCCAGGCTGGGCGCCTGCGGTTTCTGTTTCGGTGGCACGGCGGCGCTGGAGCTGGCGCGTGATGGCGCTGAGCTGCGCGGCACGGTCTCGCTGCATGGTGCGCTCGATACCCCGGCTCCGGCCGAGAGCAAGATCAAGGGCGCGGTACTGGTGCTGCACGGCGTGCAGGATCCGTCGGTGCCACGCGATCAGGTCAATGGCTTCATCGACGAGATGAGCGCCCTGAAGATCGACTGGCAACTGGTCAACTATGGTCAGGCAGGTCATTCCTTCACCGATCCGGATGCCAACCATCCCGGCTTCTTCTACCACCGCCAGACCGCCGAGCGCGCCGCTGTCGCCTTGCAGGATTTCTTCGGCGAAGTGCTGGCCTGATGTAAATCAGGCACCGCAGGGCGGCAGCCCTGCCGGTCTGAGTCTCACCCTGTGCGGCTGCGCCCGACGACACCGCACAGGGGCTACACCATAACAAGAAGAGAACGCGTCCATTCGGCACGCAGGGGAGCTTCATCCTTGCATGGCGTGTTGCCAGCGTCCCGCATACCCTCGTCAAATCCCACGTCCAAAGGATACTCATGTCACAAGATAAAGAGCCCAGGCGGCGCTTCCTGCGCCAGGTGTTGGCCATCGTCCCAGCCGCGACCACGCTAGGCGGCGCCACCACCGCAGCAGTCAGCCAACCGGCAATGGCCGACAGCAGCGAGCCGGGCAAGGCCCGCGCCTACACCCCCAGCTACTTCACCGCGCCCGAATGGGCCTTCCTCAACGCCGCCGTCGATCATCTCATCCCCTCGGACCAGTACGGTGCCGGTGCACTGGAGACCGGCGTGCCCGAGTTCATCGACCGCCAGATGGAAACGCCCTATGGCGCCGGCAAGCTGTGGTACATGCAGGGTCCTTTTCACCCGGACAGCGCGCCTGAACTGGGCTACCAGCTCTCGCTGGTACCGCGCGACATCTATCGCCAGGGCATTGCCGCCTGCAATGACTGGTGCAGCAAGAACCACGGCAAGGTCTTCGTCGAACTCGACAAGGCCAAGCAGCTGGAAGTACTCAAGATGATGGAAGGCGGCAAGATCAGCTTCGATACGGTGCCGGCCAAGACCTTCTTCAGCTTCATGCTGGGCAATACCAAGGAAGGTTATTTCGCCGACCCGATGTACGGCGGCAACCAGAAGATGGGCGGCTGGAAGATGGTCGGCTTCCCCGGTGCGCGTGCCGATTACGCCGACTGGGTGGACCAATACAACGTCAAGTATCCATACGGCCCCGTGTCGATTCTGGGAGAGAAGGGCTGATCATGGCTATCAAAAAAGACAAAGTGGATGTAGTGATGGTGGGCCTGGGCTGGACCGGCTCCATCATGGGCATGGAGCTCACCGAAGCCGGCCTGAACGTGCTGGCGCTGGAGCGCGGCGACATGCGTGATACCAATACCGATACGCCTTATCCGAAGGCGGTCGATGAACTGAAATACTCGGTGCGCGGCGCGTTGTTCCAGGACCTCTCGCGCGAGACCGTGACGATCCGCCATGCGCTCTCCGATGTGGCGGTGCCGTATCGTCAGCATGGCTCCTTCCTCTTGGGTGATGGCGTGGGCGGTGCCGGTTTCCACTGGAACGGCATGATGTACCGCAACCTGCCTGAAGAACTGGAAATGCGCTCCCACTACGAGCAGAAGTACGGCAAGAAATTCATCCCCGAGGACATGACCATCCAGGACCATGGCGTGACCTACAAGGAACTGGAGCCGTTCTACGATTTCTCGGAAAAGGTCATGGCCGTCTCCGGCAAGGCCGGCAATCTGAAGGGGCAGATCGTGCCCGGTGGCAATCCGCTGGAAGCCGAGCGCAGCGATGAATTCCCGACCCCGCCGCTGCAATACCAGTATGCTGCTTCGCTGGTGGAGAAGGCCATGCGCGATGTCGGCTACCACCCCTATCCCGCGCCGGCGGCCAATGCCTCGCAGCCCTTCACCAATCCGTACGGCGTACGCATCGGCCCCTGCAACTACTGCGGCTTCTGCGAGAACTACGGTTGCTACATGTATTCGAAGGCTTCGCCGCAGACCACCATCCTGCCGGTGCTGTTGAAGCGCAAGAACTTCGAAGTGCGTACCAAGGCGCAGGTCATCAAGGTCAACCTGGATGCCTCCGGCAAGCGCGCCACCGGCGTCACCTACATCGATGCCCAGGGCCGCGAGGTCGAGCAGCCGGCCGATCTGGTGCTGCTGACCGCGTTCCAGACCCACAACGTGCGCCTGCTGCTGCTCTCGGGCATTGGCAAGCCGTATGACCCGGTCACTGGTGAAGGCGTGGTCGGCAAGAACTTCGCCTACCAGTACAACGGGGGCATCAACGTGGTCATGCCCAAGGGGACCCAGTTCAATCCCTTTATCGGCACCGGCGCCGGTGGTGTGGGCATGGACGACCTCAACGGCGACCAGTTCGATCACGGTCCGCTGGGCTTCATCGGCGGCGCCTCGATCCGTCACGTGCGCACCGGTGGTCGGCCCATCAAGCAGGCCGGCACCATGCCCGGCGAGAAGGTCCCCAGCTGGGGTTCGGAATGGAAGGCCAGCGTGCAGGACAGCTATCAGCGCACGCTCACCATCGGCATGTCCGGTTCGGTGATGGCCTATCGCGACTGCTACCTGTCGCTGGACCCGACCTACAAGGATGCCAACGGCCAGCCGCTGCTGCGCCTGACCCTGAACTGGAAGGAAAACGAAGGCAAGATGCTGACCTACATCGCAGGCCAGATGGAGAAGGTCGGCCAGGCCATGAATCCGGAAAAGGTCATCAAGGCCGTGCGCAAGACCGGTTCGTCCTGGGATACCCGGGTCTATCAGTCGACTCACCTGACCGGCGGCGCGATCATGGGAACGACGCCCAAGAACAGCGTGGTCAACAAGTATCTGCAAAGCTGGGACGTGCCCAACGTGTTCGTCTACGGAGCCTGTGCCTTCCCGCAGAACATGGGCTACAACCCGACCGGGCTGGTCACGGCGCTGGCGTATCACTCCGCCAGAGCCATTCGTGAGCAGTATCTGAAAAACCCCGGCCCGCTGGTGCAGGCATAAGGATGACGACCATGATCAAGCATTATTTCATCGCCGCCTGCGCGGCAGTCATGTCGCTGTCCGCGTTGTCCGCAGCGGCGCAAAGCAATCCGGCAGCGCCCTCGGCTGATCAGCAGCTGGTGCAGCGCGGCGAGTACCTGGCCAAGGCCGGGGACTGCGTGGCCTGCCACACCGCCAAGGGCGGCAAGCCTTTTGCGGGCGGCTTGCCCATTGCCACGCCCATCGGCACGGTGTATTCCTCCAACATCACGCCGGACAAGGAACACGGTATCGGCAACTACAGCGAAGAGGATTTCGACCAAGCCCTGCGTCACGGCATCCGCAAGGATGGTGCGTCGCTCTATCCGGCCATGCCGTATCCCTCCTACGCCAAGGTCAAGCCGGCTGACGTGAAGGCACTGTATGCCTATTTCATGAAGGGCGTGCAGGCCGATCCCGCACCCAATCGCGGTGTGGACATCACCTGGCCGTTGTCGATGCGCTGGCCGCTGTCGGTGTGGCGCAAGGTCTTTGCACCGGCCGTAGCGGTCGATGGTCCCGAGGACAATAGTCCCCTGGTCCGCGGCCAATACCTGGTCGAGGGCCTGGGACACTGTGGCGCCTGCCATACCCCGCGTGGCGTGGGCATGCAGGAGAAGGCGCTGTCCAATGACAGCAGCCAGTTCCTCTCCGGTGGTGTCGTCGATGGCTACCTGGCCAACAACCTGCGCGGGGATGCCCGTGATGGTCTGGGCAACTGGAGCGAGGCCGATATCGTGGCCTTCCTCAAGACCGGCCGCAACAGCCATTCCGCTGCCTTTGGCGGCATGGCCGACGTGGTCGCCAACAGTACCCAGTACATGACCGAGGAAGATCTCTCGGCCATGGCCAAGTACCTGAAGTCCTTGAAGCCGGTGAAGGACAGTACGGCTGCGCTGGCCTATGACGACAAGACCCACCAGGCCCTGCGCCGCGGCAGCGACCAGAGCCCCGGGGCGATGGCGTTCCTGAACAACTGCGCGGCCTGCCACCGCAGCAGCGGCAAGGGCTATGACGAAACCTTCCCGAGCCTGGCCTTGTCACCCACGGTCAATGCCGAGAACCCGGCTTCGCTGATCCGCATTGTGCTGGAAGGCGCCGAAATGCCCTGGACCCACAAGGCCCCGACGCAATTCGCCATGCCGGCCTTCGGCAGTCGCCTGTCGGATCAGGAAGTGGCCGATGTCGTCACCTTCATCCGCAGCAGCTGGGGCAACCAGGCGTCGTCGGTGAACGCGTCCGATGTGGCCAAGGTGCGCAAGCAACTGCCGGAGAAGAAGACGGTGGAGGCGAATGCAGCAGTGACCACGCGTTAAGCCTTTGAATATGTCGCCAGGCTTTTTGAATAGCTCTTCGAGAGTTTAGTTGAAGGTCAATTACAAAAAAGGAGCCCAAATCTTCATCGATTTGGGCTCTTTTTATTTCGTAATTGAGTCGGCTGCCTACCGGATATGCAATTCAACAGAATGGTAGCTAATACCGTGGGGCGATAGGCTCAACGGTATTAGCATTTTCCAAGTTACTCCTTCACCGCCCCCGTCATGCCCGATACGTAATACTCCACAAAGAACGAATACACCACCGCCACCGGTAGCGAACCCAGCAGCGCACCGGCCATCAGCGCTCCCCAGTGATAGACGTCGCCATCCACCAGCTCGGTGACGATCCCCACCGGTACCGTCTTGACCTCGGAAGAAGAAATGAAGGTCAGCGCATAGATGAATTCATTCCATGACAGCGTGAAGGCAAAGATGCCTGCCGAGATCAGGCCCGGCACCGCCAGGGGCAGGATGATCTTGACCAGGATCTCCCAGCGGGTGGCACCATCGATCAGTGCACACTCTTCCAGCTCATATGGAATCGAGCGGAAGTAACCCATCAGCAGCCAGGTGCAGAACGGGATCAGGAAGGTCGGATAGGTCAGGATCAGCGCCCAGCGCGTGTCGAACAGACCCAGCTTGAACACGATCGCCGCCAGCGGAATGAACAGGATCGATGGCGGGATCAGGTAGGCCAGGAAAATGCCCAGACCGACCTGCTTGGAACCCTGGAAGCGCAGTCGTTCGATCGCATAGGCGGCAAAGACGCTGGCCGCCAGCGAGGCGAAGGTCGACACCACCGAAACGATCACCGTGTTCAACAGCCAGGCCGGATACTGGGTTTCGAACAGCAGCTTCTTGAAGTGCGCCAACGTCGGGGCAACCACCCAGAACGGGTTGCCGGTCTGCGAGAGCAATTCGTTATCCGGCTTGAAGGCGGTGATCACCATCCAGTAGAACGGGAACAGCAGCACGAACAGGAAGATCAGCAGCGGAATGTAGATCGTCACCCACTTGCGCGGCGTCGATTGCAGGAAATCCATGCCCTGGGTTTCCTGCTGGTCGTCTTTTTTCTTGGCCATTATTTGTCACCTCCTTGTTGCCAGCCGCGACGTTGCAGGCCGAAATACGAGAACATGATCGCTGCCAGCAGGAAGGGAATCATGTAGGTTGCCAGCGCCGCGCCTTCGCCCAGGGCACCGCCCGGAATGGCGCGCTGGAACGAGAGCGTGGCCATCAGGTGGGTGGCGTTCAACGGACCACCACGGGTGAGCACATAGATCAGCTGGAAGTCGGTGAAGGTGAACAGCACCGAGAAGGTCATCACCACCGCGATGATCGGCGTCAACAGCGGCAGCGTCACGTGGCGGAACTGCTGCCAGGGCGTGGCACCGTCGATGGCTGCGGCCTCATACAGCGAGGGCGAGATCGTCTGCAGGCCCGCCAGCAGCGAAATGGCCACGAAGGGGATGCCGCGCCAGACGTTGGCGAAGACCGTCGACCAGCGCGCATTCCACGGGTCGCCCAGGAAGTCGATGTAGTGATCGATCAGCCCCATCTTGTGCAAGGCCCAGCTGATCACGGAAAACTGCGCGTCATACAGCCACCAGAAGGCCAGTGCCGACAGCGCGGTTGGCACGATCCAGGGCAGCAGCACGATGGCGCGGAAGAAGGTCTTCAGCGGTACGTTCTTGTTGAGCAGGATGGCCAGCCACAGGCCGAGTGCAAATTTCAGGATGCTGGCGCTGACCGTGTAGAACACGGTATTGAACAGCGACAGCTGCGCCAGCGAATCGCCGGCCAGATAAGTGAAGTTGTCCAGGCCGATGAAGCTGCCTTCGCCGCCGATCTTGGTATCGGTGAAGCCCAGCCAGATGCCCAGGCCCAGCGGGTAGGTCAGGAACACCACCAGCAGGATCACGGCCGGGGCCATGAACAGCATGCCCAGGACGTTACGGTTGTTCAGGAATCGGGATAGCATGATGTGCCTCGATGAAAGGGCCGCAGAACGAGTCTGCGGCCAGTACTGTAGTGATGCGCAGCCACGCCTGGCGATGCGCCAGCGATGCCGCATCGGGCCGGCAGGCCCTGACAACCTGCCCCTTTGCCCGCTGTCCCGAGGGAACCCGGTGCGGCTGCGTCGCTGCCCTTCAGGCCGATGGCATCAAGCCTTGTAGTAGCGCTTGGCGCGTTCGGCCGCGCGGTCGATGGCTTGCTGCACGGTCTTGGCGCCCGAGGCCGCCTCGGCCACCATGTCCACCACCACGTAGTCCGCCATGCAGGCCGCCGAGGCCTGGCCCAGCGGGCCTTCGTGACCATGGTCCAGCATCAGCGAGGCAGAGTCGCGGTAGACCGTGGCCTTGGGGTCGTCGGTCCAGACCGGGTTCTTCTCGTAGGCCTTCAGCGACTGGCTGACGTAGCCGATGGAAGCCTTCATCCACGGGTTGTACTGGTCCGGCTCGAACATGAACTGCACGAAGGCCTTGGCCGCATTGGGATACTTGGTGTGCTTGAACACCATCAGCTGCGTGATCTGCATCAGCTCGGTGGGCTTGCCTGCCGGGCCGATGGGGAAGTGCGCGTGCTGAGTATCCTTGGCGATTTCCTGCATCTTGGGCTCGGGCGAGTTCTTGGCGGCGTAGTACACCGAGATGCCGTTGGCCGTCACGCTGATCTGGCCATCGAGGTAAGCCTTGTTGTTGGAGGGGTCCTGCCATGACAGGGTGCCGGGTACGAAGGTGGCATACAGCTGCTTGGCGTATTCCAGCGCGGCGCGGGTCTCCGGCGAATTGATGGCGACCTTGCCGCTCTTGTCGACCAGCTTGCCGCCGTGCGACCACAGCAGCCAGTGCGCCCAGTTGTTGGCGTCACCGACGGCCTTGCCCAGGGCGAAGCCGACCGGCGTGTCCTTGGCCTTCAAGGCCTGGCACAGCTTGAGGAAGCCGGCCGTGTCCTTGGGCATGGTGTCGAAGCCGGCGGCCTTGATCTGGCTTTCGCGGTAGACCAGGGCATTGCCGATCACGCCCAGCGGCAGGGCGATCCACTTGCCATCCTTGGTGCCGTACTTGCGGCAGACGTCGTACCAGCCGCCATAACGCTTGCCCAGCGAATCAGCCAGATCGGTCATGTCGATGAGCTTGGTCGGATATTGTTGCGGATCGTCGAACCAGCCCAGCACGATGTCCGGACCGCTGCCCACGTTGGCCGCCACGGCCGCTTTCGGGCGCACGTCTTCCCAGCCTTCGCTGTCGGTGCGTACCGGGATGCCGGTCAGCTCGGTAAATTTCTTGACGTTGGCGTTCCACAGGTCTTCATCGCCCTGGACGAAACGTTTCCAGCGCAGGATGCGCAGGGTCGCGCCCTGTTCGATGGGGTACTTGATGCTGTCGGCACCGGCCGCACCGGCGCCTGCGGCAAAGGCATTGGCGCCCATGCCGGATGCGGCTGCGGCGGCAGCACTGGTGACCAGGAATTCGCGTCGTGTCAGCTTGCTCATGTCTCCTACTCCTTCGGTTGAAAGTCGAATTGGACCGCTCTCGAACAACGTTCTTGCGGATGGACTCTTTTTCTTGTGATGCTGCGCTACTGGTGTTGCCTGGGTTACTGCAATGACGGTGCGCCCGATCAGCGCGCCGCCAGCGACTTGCCCGATTCGGTATCGAACAGGTGCGTACGGCTGTGGTCGGGGACCAGGTGAACCACATCGCCGGCGCCGAAATCATGGCGCTCGCGGAAGATCGAAGTGAGGCTGCTCTCGCCGAAGCGCGAGAACACTTCGGTATCGGCACCGGTCGGCTCCACCACGATGACCTTGGTGGCGATACCTGCTCCGGCAGGACCGATGGAGAGGTGCTCGGGACGCACGCCGTAGGTGACCTTCTGGCCGTCATTGCCCTGCAAGGCGCTGCCATAGGGTGCCGGCAGGCGGGTGCCGTCGGCGAATTCGACTTCGGCAGCCGCGCCGTTGCGGCGCAGGGTGGCGGGAATGAAGTTCATCGCCGGCGAGCCGATGAAGCCGGCCACGAACAGGTTGGCCGGATGATCGTACAGATCCAGCGGACGGCCGCGCTGTTCCACCAGGCCATCGCGCATGACCACGATCTGATCGGCCATGGTCATGGCTTCGATCTGGTCGTGGGTGACGTAGATGGAGGTGGTCTTCAAGCGCTGGTGCAGTTCCTTGATCTCGGTGCGCATCTGTACGCGCAGCTTGGCGTCGAGGTTGGAGAGCGGTTCGTCGAAGAGGAACACCTGCGGATCACGCACGATGGCGCGTCCCATCGCCACGCGCTGGCGCTGGCCGCCCGAGAGCTGGCGCGGGTAGCGGTCCAGCAGCTGGTTCAGGCCGAGGATGTCGGCGGCCTTCTTGACGCGTTCTTCCACGAAGGACTTGTCCTTCTTGGCCAGCGTGAGCGAGAAGGCCATGTTGTCGCGCACCGTCATGTGCGGGTAGAGCGCATAGTTCTGGAACACCATGGCGATGTCACGGTCCTTGGGCTGGACGTTGTTGACCACGGTGCCGCCGATGAGGATCTCGCCGCCGGTGATTTCTTCCAGCCCCGCCAGCATGCGCAGCAGAGTGGACTTGCCGCAGCCGGAAGGACCGACCAGGACGGTGAATTCGCCATCGGCGATATCGATGTCGACGCCCCGGATGATCTGGGTGCTGCCGAACTGCTTCTTGACTGCGCGGATCTGTACTGATGCCATCAAATGCTCCTCGTGTCTATCCTCGTATCGACGCTGCGGAACCGGTTCCAGGCGGAGCCGTTCACAGCGCACTTTGTTCAGGCACGTCCTGTGGAGGGACGTACGGAAGATCCTGGTGGTCTTCCTTCTTCTGTCATCTACGGTGATGCAGCGCCGGCTGGCGGCCGGCGCGGTGCTGCGTTGGCGCCCCGTTGCCGGGGTCATTGTTTGGTCTTATTGGTTCTTGCCCTGGACGACCACGTAGGAGGGCCGTCCGTTGCGGTCCCAGTCGATCAGGTTCTGGGCCGCCTTGCGCCGCAGTTCGCGCGCTGCGACATCCGAGAAGAAGGCCGCGTGCGGCGACAATAGCACACGTGGATGCTGGACGATAGCCGAAGCCGTCTCGGGCGGCTCAACCGGCAACACATCCAGCGCCGCGCCCTTGAGCTTGCCATTCTCCAGCGCCGCCAGCAGGTCGTCGATCTTGACCAGGCCACCGCGCGCGGAGTTGACCAGATAGCTCTGCGGTTGCAGCAGGCCCAGCAGCGAGGCATCGATCATGTTGCGCGTCTCGTCGTTCAAGGGCGTATGCAGCGACACCACATGCGCTTGACGGAACAGCTCCTCGCGGCTCACGCGTTCCACGTAGGCGGGGAAATCGCCATCGATGATGTAGGGATCGCAGGCAATGACGCGCTTGAACAGATTGCGCGAGATGTGCGCCATGCGCTTGCCGATGCGGCCCAGGCCGATGATGCCGATGGTCAGGTCGGAGGCGCGCGGGATGATGCCGGCCGTGGTGTAGTGCCATTCACCGGCCTTCACGGCTCGGTCGTAGACGGTAATGTTGCGGATCAGGTCCAGGGCCATGGCCAGCGCATGGGTGGCCACTTCGCCCACGCCATAATCGGGCGAGTTGGCGACCCACACGCCGTGCGCGGCGGCGTCGGCCGTGTTGATGGTGTCGAAGCCGGCGCCATAGCGGCTGGCGATGCGGATTTCAGGCCGGGCTGCAAAGACCTTGGCGTTCACCGGTGCGTATTGCACCAGCAGGCCCTGGCATCCTGCGGAGGCGGCGATCACCTCCTCTTCGGTGCGGCATTGCGCGGTTACGACTTCCACACCGGCTTCCTTGTAGAGCGCAAGCTCCAGGTCGACGTCGGGAAAATCGTAGTCCGTAATCAGTACTTTCATTGCTCGTCTCCGTGATGGTTGTCTTGGTCCACCTGATGCAACTACTTCCTGGAACACGGCCGCCGCTTGTTGTGGCTGTACCGTGATCCCGGGGTACGACGGATGCTGGTATTAAGATGACTTTAATGCTGTTTGAATGACCCTTAACTTTTGCTTAATGCTGCTGGTTGCTGCTTTGATGCTTGTTGCTGCAGGTGGAATTCGGTGCAACCGGTTTGTTTGCAAAATCTGACTGCCCCTGCCGCCGTTCACGGCGGCAAGGGCAGATCCGTTCAGTGATTGTCCTTGGGCACGTAAGGTCCGCTCTTGCCGACCAGGAAATCGAGGTCCGCGCCCTGGTTGGCCTGCTGCACGTGATCCACGTAGAGCTTGACCCAGCCGCGCTGCATCTGCGGCGGCAGCTCGGGCTTGCTCCACTGCGCACGGCGGCGCGCCAGTTCTTCGTCCGACACATCCAGGTGCAGCTTGCGCGCCTCCACATCGAGTTCGATGAAGTCGCCGTTCTGCACCAGCGCCAGCGGACCGCCGGCGGCCGCTTCCGGCGAGACGTGCAGCACCACGGTGCCATAGGCGGTACCGCTCATGCGGGCATCCGAGACGCGCACCATGTCCGTGATGCCCTTGCGCAGAATCTTGGGCGGCAGCGGCATGTTGCCTGCTTCGGCCATGCCGGGGTAACCCTTGGGACCGCAATTCTTGAGCACCAGCACGCAGGTTTCATCGACGTCCAGGTTCTCGTCATCGATGCGCTTGTGCAGGTCGTCGCTGTTCTCGAACACCACGGCACGGCCGCGATGCTTGAGCAGGGCAGGGGTGGCGGCCGATGGCTTGATGACGGCACCGTCCGGGGCCAGGTTGCCCTTGAGGATGGCGATGCCGGCCGCTTCCTTGAAGGGCTGGTCGAAGCTGCGGATGACTTCCGGATTCCAGTTCGGCGCATCCTGGCAGTTCTCCCACAGGGTCTTGCCGTTGGCGGTCAGGGCGGTCTTGTCGATCACGCTTTCGAGCTGGCGGATCACGGCCGGCAGGCCGCCCGCATAGTAGAAATCTTCCATCAGGAATTTGCCCGAGGGCTGCAGGTCCAGCAGGCAGGGCAGTTGCTGGCCGATGTCGTCCCAATCCTTCAGATCGAGCTGGATGCCGATGCGACCGGCAATGGCCAGCAGGTGGATCACTGCATTGGTGGAACCACCGATGGCGGCGTTGACGCGAATGGCGTTCTCGAACGCCTGGCGGGTGAGGATCTTGGAGAGCACCAGGTCTTCTTCCACCATCTGCACGATGCGGCGACCGGCATTGCGGGCCAGCACGTTGCGGCGCGCATCCACGGCGGGAATGGCGGCATTGTGCGGCAGGCCCACGCCCAATGCCTCGACCATGCTGGCCATGGTGGAGGCGGTGCCCATGGTCATGCAGTGACCGTGCGAGCGGTGCATGCAGCTTTCGGCTTCAAAGAATTCTTCCTGCGTCATCTTGCCGGCGCGCACGTCTTCCGACATCTGCCACACGCCCGTGCCGGAACCCAGTTCACGGCCACGGTATTTGCCCGAGAGCATGGGGCCGCCCGATACGCCGATGGTCGGCACATCCACTGAAGCCGCGCCCATCAGCAGGGCCGGCGTGGTCTTGTCGCAGCCCATCAACAGCACCACGCCATCGAGTGGATTGGCGCGGATTGACTCTTCCACATCCATGCTGGCCAGGTTGCGATAGAGCATGGCGGTGGGCCGCAGCAGGGTCTCGCCCAGCGACATCACGGGGAATTCCAGCGGGAAGCCACCGGCTTCCCAGATGCCGATCTTGACCTGTTCGGCCAGGGCGCGGAAGTGCGAATTGCAGGGCGTCAGTTCGGAATAGGTATTGCAGATGCCGATCACCGGACGACCATCGAACTGGTCGTGCGGGATGCCGCGGTTCTTGACCCAGGAGCGATAGATGAATCCATCGCGGTCCTGGCGGCCGAACCAGGCCTGGCTACGGCGGGTGGGTTTTTTCTTGGTGTCGTCGGTCATTGTCGTTTCCCTGGCAAGGTGCGTGCGCAAGCGCGCTGCGTTCCTTGCCCTGCTTCATGCGATCCATGTGCTGCTGGCCGGGTGTGGCCAGCAGTGCCGTTCAATGCTTGCTGCCTGCGCGAACCTGGTTTTTGTAAAACTCAGGCGAGAGCGCGCGCGGCGACGCGATGACTGTCGTCCTGGTCAAAGAAATAGCGGGAAAAATCAATCAGCAGGAAGGCCAGCAGGGACCCGAAAGCAGAGGAGCGATGCAGGGCACGGCGCGCACGCACGCTGGAAGCGGTAGCGGCGCAGCGCGTGTGCGCCCGGCCGGCCGGCGTCCTGCTGTTCACATGCGATGCTGTGCCTGGATAAGCCAATGGGATGTCTCCGTTGCCTGGAGCCGCCGGCAGGTGCCATGGCGGCTGGGTCTGTGCCGTCCGTTCTGCCCTGCGGCCTGCCCCGTCCCCGACGGTGGCATGGCACGTAGAAGCGACGTGACTTGTGTAATTGGCTGCGAGTCTATTGCAGCCGGATTTGTTTGGTCAAGTGGTAATACCAGATCGCGAGAAAGCTTTTTGTCAGCATCGTGCGGCTGGCTTTTTACGTCGCCGCTGCAACATGCAGTAAAACACACTGCCAGCCTGAAAGCCAGAGCCGGCAAGGGTTTGCGACGGGCTATTAATGTTGCATGGCACCAAGGATGAATTTTTTTGATCCATTCGATTCATCCTTGACACTGCCTGGGTGATGTGAAATTCTAGCCTCCGCTGGTCAGACCACATGACCTCTGCGCGACTCATCCCAAAGCGGGGGCGCGGCCAGCAGCATGATGCAGCGTCACCGGCCCGGTCCGGATTACAAGAACAAGCAGCAAGGCATGAGACCTGCGCAACAGAGACAACACAGGAGACCAGCGGGGGGATCCCTTCCGCATGGCCAATCACTCCGGCGCTCCCCGCAGGTCAGAGAAGCGGTAACGAAAGTCCTTTGCCAAAACGTTAGCCGCACCCCATTGCGCGCAATAAGCCGCAGACGACAACGGAGGAGACCATGCAGTTGACCCGCAGAACCTTGTTCAAGACCATCCTGGCCGCCAGCGCGGCCTGCACCGTCCTGGCCGCCCCGGCGGCCTTTGCCGCCTGGCCGGAACGTCCGGTCACGCTGATCGTGCCCTGGGGCGCGGGCGGCGGCACCGACGCCACGGCGCGCATCATCGGCGCGCTGCTCGAAAAGGATCTCGGCCAGCCGGTCAATGTGGTCAACCGCACCGGCGGTAACGGTGCAGTGGGTCACCAGGCCATCGCCAGTGCCACGCCGGATGGCTACACCATCGGTATCGCCACGGTGGAAATCTCGATGATGCACCATCAGGGCCTGACCAAGCTGACGCCGCGCGACTTCACGCCGCTGGCGCTGATGAACTTCGACCCGGCCGCGCTGACCGTGAGCCATGATTCGCCCTACAAGACCTTTGACGAACTGTTCAAGGCCATCAAAGCCAATCCCGGCAAGCTCAAGGCCTCCGGTACCGGCCAGGGCGGCATCTGGCACCTGGGGCTGGCGGGCATGTTGAATGACCTCAAGGTGGCACCCAATGCCGTGCGCTTCGTGCCCTCCAACGGGGCTGCCCCGGCCATGGTGGATCTGGCGGCCGGTGGAGTGGATATCGTCGCGGCCTCGCTGCCGGAGGCGCGTTCGCTCATCGATGCCGGCAAGGCCACACCACTGGTGATCATGTCCAATGAACCGGCGGCGCTCTATCCCAAGGTGCCGACCTTGAAGAGCCTCACGGGCAGCACCTGGACCAATGGCGCCTGGCGCGGCATCGTCGGGCCCAAGGGTCTGCCCGCCGATGTCCAGAGCCGGCTCTCGGCCAGCCTCAAGAAGATCTACGACAGCAAGGAGTACAAGGACTTCATGAGCGGTCGCGGTTTCGGAACGCAGTATGCCGATTCGGCCGAGTTCGGCAAGTTCATGGACAAGAGCGACGAGGACATGGGCGCCATCCTCAAGACCCTGGGCATGGCCAGGTAAGCGGCCAGGGGCGGGTCCGCGGCCTGGCGGCCGGGGTGCCCGTCTGGCGTTGCCCCATCGTGCTCTTTGCTCTCTGCTCTCCGCTTCGGGATCGTTCCATGAAAATCAATGATGCCTTGTCCGGGCTGCTGATCGCCTTCTTTGCGGTCGTGCTCTGGATCGCTTCTGCCCGCCTGCCCGCCATGGGTCAGGACATCGGGCCCAATGTCTTTCCGCAGGCGCTGGCCGGTGGCCTGATGATCTGCGCCGTGTTGCTGGTGCTGCGTGGACTGCGCGGACTGCGGCAGGCGCGCGCCGTGCACAGCGCACACACCTCGCGCATCGCCACCACCGGTGGCGATGCGCAGGATGCACGCTGGTTCACGCCACCCGAGTGGATCCACCGTGGCCGTGCGGTGCTGGCCTTCCTGCTGGTCCCCGCCTCGCTGCTGTTCTACATCGGGGTCTCGGAACCGCTGGGCTTTTTGCCCACCGCCTTCGTGCTGTTGCTGGTGCTGTTCATGACCTTCCGCACCCGCCTGATGGTGGCCTTGCCGGTGGCCCTGGTCAGCGCGCTGCTGATCCACACCATTTTCTACAAACTGCTCAAGGTGCCGCTGCCCTGGGGCATTCTCTCGCCCCTGGCCTGGTAAGGAGACGACATGCTTGCCAACCTCTATGCCGCGCTGGCGATGGTGTTCGATCCCTATGTGCTGGCGGTGATCCTGGGCGCGTCCGTCTTCGGACTGTTCATGGGCGCCGTGCCGGGTCTGTCGGCGACCATGGCCGTCGCGCTGCTGGTGCCGGTGACCTTCTTTATGCCGCCGGTCCCGGCCATCGCCGCCATGGTTTCGGCCACTGCCATGGCGATCTTCTCGGGCGACATTCCGGGTTGTCTGCTGCGCATTCCCGGTACGCCCTCGTCGGCCGCCTACACCGATGAAGCCTATGCCATGACCTTGAAAGGGCAGGGCGAGATTGCGCTGGGCGCCAGCCTGGTGTTCTCGGTCATCGGCGGACTGTTTGGCACCTTCGTACTGATCTTCTCGGCGCCCGCACTGGCGGAGCTGGCCCTGAAATTTTCTTCCTTCGAATATTTCTGGCTGGTACTGCTGGGCCTGACTTGCGCCATCTTCATCGCCTCCGATAATCCGCTCAAGGGTTTCGTGTCGCTCTTCCTCGGCATGTTCATCGCCTCCATCGGCATGGGCAATCCGGCCGGTGCGCCCCGCTTTACCTTCGATCAGCCCGACCTGCTGGGCGGGGTCTCGCTGGTGCCGCTCATGGTGGGCATGTTCGCCATGTCCGAAGTGCTGCGCTTTGCGGTCTCGCGCGACTTCGGCATGAAACTGCCAGAGAGTCGTGTGGGCAACGTCTTCAAGGGCATGTGGGGCCTGCTGTTGAAGTATCCGAAATCGGTGCTGCGCGGCAGCGTCCTGGGCACGCTGGTGGGCGCGCTGCCCGGCGCCGGGGCCGATATCGCGGCCTGGATGTCGTATGCGATGAGCAAGAAGCTCTCCAGGGAGCCGGAGAAATTCGGCACCGGCCATCCGGAAGGCATTGTCGAATCGGGCGCGGCCAACAACTCGGCGCTGGCCGGGGCGTGGATACCGGCGCTGGTGTTCGGCATTCCGGGGGATTCCATCACCGCCATCGTCATCGGTGTGCTCTACATGAAGAACCTCAATCCGGGACCGATGATCTTCGTCGACAATCCGGTCTCCATGTATGCCATCTTCCTGGTCTTCATCCTGGCCAACCTGCTGATGCTGCCGCTGGGCTTCTGGTGCATCAAGATGGCCAAGCGCATCCTGTCCATCCCGCGTGGCATCCTCATGCCGCTGATCCTGCTGTTCTGCATCGTCGGCTCCTACGCCACCAACAACAGTGTCACCGACGTGGGCATCATGCTGGTGTTCGGCCTGCTGGCCTATGTGATGGAAGAGAACGGTTTCCCGGTGGCACCCACGGTACTGGGCGTGGTGCTGGGCGGCATGCTGGAAGAACATTTCGTGACCTCGATGATCAAGGCCGACGGCCAGTTCCTGGCCTTCTTCGAGCGGCCCATCGCCGGCACGCTGGGCGTGATCACGCTGCTGCTGTGGTTGTTGCCACTGCTGCTCAAGCTCCTGCGCAAGAAACCGCTGGCTGCGGCCTGAGGTGAAAAGATTTCAATCGTCGATTCAAGCAAGGAAAGGTGGTTTCCATGGCAGTCCCTGAACGTTTCTCCGCTGACGCTCTGCGTCAGTTCGCCACCACGCTGTTGCAGCGCGCCGGGCTGGACGCCGACAAGGCCGACAGCGTCGCCGCCACCCTGGTCGACGGCGACCTGCTGGGCCATGACACGCACGGACTGGCGCTGCTGGCCCCCTACGTCAAGGAACTGGAAAAAGGCAGCATGGCCAAGAGTGGCCGACCCGAGGTGCTCTCCGAACGCGCCGCCGCACTGGCCTGGGATGGCCGCCGCCTGCCCGGTCCCTGGCTGGTGCATCAGGGCATCGATGCGCTCATGCCCAAGGCGCGCGACTATGGCACCGCTTCGTTGACCATCCACCACAGCCACCATATTGCCTGCCTGGCGGCCTACCTGCTGCGGGCCACGCAGGAGGGCTTCATGATGATTCTGGCCAGTTCCGATCCGGCAGTGCAGAGCGTGGCCCCGTTCGGCGGCACCCAGGCGGTGTTTACGCCCAATCCGATTGCAGCGGGCATCCCTACCTCCGGCACGCCCTTCCTGGTCGATATCTCGGCCTCCATTACCACCAATGGCATGAGCAACCGCCTGCACAAGGCCGGCAAGCAGTTCGAGGAAGAATGGCTCATCGATGGCGCCGGCCATCCCAGCCGCGATCCGGCCGTGCTCTCGGCCACGCCACCCGGCACCATCCTGCCGCTGGGCGGCCTGTCGGCGGGTCACAAGGGCTACGGCCTGGCGGTGCTGATTGAGGCGCTCACCGGTGGCCTGTCCGGCTTTGGCCGGGCCGATCCGGCAGCGGGCTGGGGGGCGACAGTGTTCATGTCGCTCTATGATCCCTCGGCCTTCGGTGGCGAGCAGGACTTCAAGCGTCAGATGGACCATATCGCCCAGGCCTGCCGCAGCAATCCGCCACGTCCCGGTGTGGGCCAGGTACGCATGCCTGGTGACCGCGGCATGCAGCGCCGCGCCGAGCAACTGGCGCAGGGGCTGACCCTGCATCCGACCATTGCGCCGATGCTGCGCGAAGCGGGTGCCGCCTACGACCTGGAGTTTCCCGCCACCTTGGACTGAAGGGTCATCATGCCCATCGAAGCGATCGAACCGCAGCGGCTGTACCGGCAGATCAGCGACCAGTTGCGCAAGCTGATCGTGGAGGGCGAATTCGCCGTGGGTTCGCGCCTGCCGTCCGAGCGCGACCTGGCGCTGCAGCTGGGCGTGAGCCGGCCTTCGCTGCGCGAGGCGCTCATCGCGCTGGAGGTGGAAGGTTACATCGAAGTGCGCATGGGCTCGGGCATCTACGTCTGTGCGCCACCGATGCAGCGCGAGTTGCGACACGACCTGTCCGGCGAGGAAGGGCCGCTGGAACTGATCCGCGCGCGTGAGATGATCGAAGGGGAAGTGGCCTATGCCGCCGTCCTGCATGGCAGCAAGCAGCAGATTGCGGCGGTGGAGGAAGCCTACGCCCTGATGATCTCCCACGCCCAGGCCGGCATCGATCCGCTGGAGGCGGACCGCCTGTTCCATATCCGCCTGGCCGAGGCCACCGGCAACAGCGTCCTGGTCGGCCTGGTGACGCAGCTCTTCGATGCGCGCCTGGGGCCGCTGTTCGAGCGCCTGCACAGCCACTTCGACGGCACCCGCGTGTGGCAGGAAGCCATCGAGGAACACGGTCTGATCATGCAGGCCCTGCGCGAGCGCAATGCCGAGCAGGCGCGTGCTGCCATGCGGCGGCACATGGATATCGCCTTCACGCGCTACAGCGCCAATCTGATCCGCGAGTACGGCAACCGCCAGCAGCAGGAGAACGGGCCGCGCAAGCGGTCCGCCCGCAAGACGCTCAGTTGAAGTAGGTGCGCGCCATTTCGAAGCGACGCGAGAAATACGGGTTGTCCAGGCGCGAGATGTGCACCTTGCCATTGGTCGATGGCGCATGTACGAAGCGGCCATCGCCCAGGTAGATGCCCACGTGCGAGAAGGGACGGTTCTGCGTATTGAAAAACACCAGATCGCCCGCGCGCAGTTGCGAGGGATCGATCTGGCGGCCCTGGCGGGCGATGTCGGCGGCGCTGCCGCTGATGCGGTAATTGGCGGCCTGGCCGAAGATGTAGCTGACCATGCCGCTGCAATCGAGTCCGGCCGAGGGATTCTTGCCGCCGAAGCGGTAGCCGGTATCGATCAGCGAGAGTGCATAGATGGCCACCTCATTGCCATTGTCGGTGGCCGGCAGCGCCGGTGCCTGCGATTGCGGGGCACCGGGCAGCCGGGCGATGGGGGGCGCGGTCGGCGTCGTGCCGCAGGCAGCCAGCACCAGTGCCGCACACACTGCGGCCAGCGCCGACCGGGTCGAGGGCACAGCGGCCCCGTGCGTCAATGCCATCCTTGCGCGCCCCGTCATCGCTTACTTCCCGATCTTGGCCAGGACGTCTTCCAGCATGGAGAACATCTGGTCGATCTCTTCCTTGGTCACGTTCAGGGCCGGCATGAAGCGCAGCAGGTTGGGACGCGGCGAGTTCAGCAGCAGGCCCACCGGTTCCAGGTTGCGTGCGGCTTCGACGATCTGCGGGCCGATGTCGCGACCCAGTTGCAGGGCGCGCAGCAGGCCTTCGCCACGCTCGCCTTCGAAGCCATACTTCTCGGAGATTTCCAGCGAACGCTGGCGCAGGTACTGACCGCGCTCGCGCACCGATTCCATGAAGCCGGGCTTGAGCAATTCCTTGATCACGGCCACGCCCACGGCAGTCATGAGCGGGTTGCCGTTGTAGGTGCCGCCTTGTTCGCCGGCTTCGAAGCAGGCGATTTCTTCACGCGCCAGCAGGGCGGCCAGCGGCACACCGCCACCGATGCCCTTGGCCAGGGTCATGATGTCCGGCTCGATGCCGGAGTGCTGGTAGGCGAACAGCTGGCCGGTACGGCCCATGCCGCTTTGCACTTCATCGACGATGAGCAGCAGGTTCTTTTCTTTGGTCAGGCGGCGCAGACCCTGCATGAATTCCTTGGTCGCCGGGATGACGCCGCCTTCGCCCTGCACTGGCTCCAGCATCACGGCCACGGTGTGGCTGCCGATCAACGCTTCGACGCTGGCCAGGTCGTTCAGGATGGCCTTGGGGAAGCCCGGCACCTGCGGGGCGAACATGGTGTCCCAGCCGTCCTTGCCGCTGGCCGACATGGTGGCCAGGGTACGGCCGTGGAAGCTGTGCTTGAAGGTGATGATCTCGAAGCGCGCCGAGCCGTCGGCGGCCGGGTTCTTCTTGCCCCACTTGCGGGCCAGCTTGATGGCGCCTTCATTGGCTTCGCCGCCGCTGTTGGCGAAGAACACGCGGTCGAACACCGAGTTGGCCGTCAGCAGGTCGGCCAGTTCGATGGAGGGCGCGTTGTAGAAGGCTGGCGAGGGGTTGATCAGCTTCTTGCTCTGGGCGGCCAGGGCATCGGCGATACATTGCGGCGCGTGGCCCAGGGTGTTGACTGCCCAGCCTTGCAGGTAGTCGAGATAGCGCTTGCCATTGTGATCGGTCAGCCACATGCCATGGCCTTCGGTGAAGACCAGCTCGGGGCGGTTGGTGACGTACATCAGTTTGTTGGCGTCGGACTGGCTGTATTGCATCGATAGGCTCCTGCAAGAATAGGGTGGTTGGGAGGGTGGTGCAGACCGTTGCCCCCACGATGACTAGGCGCTGGGCAGCAGGCACACGACAGACCCCAAATGGCGAATAAAAAAAAGCCACAGGGTTTGCCTGTGGCTTCGCGATTCGTTTCACTTCACGCGCGCAGCAGCAGCAAACCTTTCTCAGGTTGGCTGCGGCGTCGTAAAAATGTGGCGTTGGCGATCATGCGGTGCAGTTTATGACCTTTTGCGCAGAGCGTCAAAAAGAAATTTCCCGCCGGACTCGCCCGCGGCTGCTTGCGGCGGGCTACCGTTGCAATTTCATCGCATCTCGCCGGGCCGCGCGGCATCAGGCTTGCGCGGCATCTTCGCAAATGCGCGTGACGCCGGCATGACAGCACCGGCCCCCGCAGTGGCTCCGTCAGGCGGCCGGGTTGTCCGACACGGCCTTGGCCAGGTCGGCTTCGGAAGTGAAGGAATCGGCATAGAACTCGTCTTCCGGCAGGCCGCACTGGGCGCTGAAATCGCGCTGTGCCGATTCCACCACGACCGGCGCGCCACAGGCATAGACCTGGTGGCCCGACAGGTCGGGGAAGTCTTCCATCACGGCGCGGTGGACGAAGCCGGTGCGGCCGCTCCAGTTGTCCTCGGCCTGGGCGTTGGAGACCACCGGCACGTACTTGAAGTTGGGCAGCTCCTGTTCCCACTGCTGGCACAGGGCGTTCATGTACAGGTCCTGTGGACGGCGGCCGCCCCAATACAGGGTGACGGGACGCTTGGAACCGGCATGCTCCAGCTGTTCGACGATGGCCTTGATGGGCGCAAAGCCGGTGCCGGAGGCCAAGAGGATGATGGGCTTGTCGGAATCCTCGCGCAGGAAGAAGGTCCCCAGCGGGCCTTCGATGCGCAGGATGTCGCGTTCCTTGAGCGTGGTGAACACCTGGTCGGTGAACAGCCCGCCCGGCAGATGGCGGATGTGCAGGCTCATGTGTTCATCCTTGTGCGGGGCGTTGGCCATGCTGTAGCTGCGGCGCTTGCCGTCGCGCAGCAGGAATTCCACGTACTGGCCGGCCTTGTACTGCAGGCGGTCATTGGCCGGCAGTTGCAGCGAGAGGATGATGACGTCGTCGGCCACCTTGTCCAGCTTGGCCACACGCACCGGCAGCTTGCGCACCGGGATCTCTCCCACGCCGGCCACTTCGCGCGCCTCGATGGTGACGTCGCTGTGCGGCTTGGCCACGCAGAACAGGGCATGGCCCAGCTGCTGTTCGTGCTCCGAGAGGGCGCGCACCTGGTGCGGGCCGTGCTCGACCTGGCCCGACACCAGCTTGCCCTTGCAGGAGCCGCAGGCGCCGTTCTTGCAGCCGTAGGGCAGGCCGACACCGGCGCGGATGGCGGCGGTGAGGATGGATTCGCTGGCGTCGCAGGAGAATTGGCGACCGCTGGGCTGGACTGTGACTTGGAAACTCATACAATTCTGCTTCTGGATAAATTTGGATTGAACACCGTGAAAAAACTGGGCCTGCCCCGCGTACTGATCCTGGGCTGCGGCGATGTCGGCCTGCGGCTGTTGCCGCTGCTGCTGCCGCGCTACCGCGTACTGGCCGTCACCAGCAACCCCGAGCGCCGCGCCGAACTGCGTGCGGCCGGGGCCATTCCCATCGTGGCCGACCTGGACGCGCCCTTGACGCTGGGCCGCCTGGCGCGCCTGGCACCGACCATCGTGCATCTGGCGCCGCCGCAGTCCGAGGGCCGCATCGACCGCCGCACTCGCAATTTGGCCGCCATTTTACCCGAGGGCGCGCGCCTGGTTTATGTCAGCACCACCGGTGTCTACGGAGATTGCGCTGGCGCAAGTTTCGACGAGACCCGGCGCGTGCGTCCGCAGAACGCCCGCGCCGTGCGCCGGGTGGACGCCGAAACGGTCCTGCGAGCCTGGGCCCGGCGCCGTCACGGCAAGCTCTCCATCCTGCGCGTGCCGGGCATCTACGCCGCCGACCGCCTGCCGCTGGAGCGCCTGCACAAGGGCCTGCCGGCCCTGGTGGCGCAGGAGGACGTGCATACCAATCACATCCACGCCGACGACCTGGCCCGCATCTGCCTGGCCGCCATGCGCCTGGGCGCGCCCAATCGCGTCTATCACGCGGTGGACGATACCGACCTCAAGATGGGCGACTACTTCGACGCCGTGGCCGATGCCGCCGGTCTTTCCCGCCCGCCGCGCCTGCCGCGCAGCGAGCTGGAACGCAGCGTCTCGCCGATGATGCTGTCCTTCATGTCGGAATCGCGCCGCCTCCACAATGTCCGCATCAAGGAGGAGCTGGGTGTGCGGCTGCGTTATCCCGATGTGCAGAGCCTCTTGGCCCGATGGCAGGAACAAAGGCTGACGAAGGGCTGACGCCTTTATGCGTTTTGCCCGCCGTTCTTATTCGAAATACGAATAAGCATACGATTTTTAAGTAGTTGTTTTGCATAGCCGACCTCAGTACAGTGCATGCCTGACTTAATGGGGGAGGCTGGAGCAGCCTGTGAAGTTTCTGACCGGCGCGTGCGCCAGCACCGGCGCGCCTCTTCCGTTCCATCCATTCCACGCGCGGCCCGTCCGCGGACCACATGAAGCTATCTTTCAACAACGTCGCCAAGCGTTTCGGCGACCTGCACGTGATCGAGGAATTCACCCGCGAGATCGCCTCGGGTGAGCTGGTCGCGCTGGTCGGCCCCTCCGGCTGTGGCAAGTCGACCCTGCTGCACATGGCCGCCGGCCTGGAAAAAGCCAGCAGCGGCACCGTGTCGGCCGACGGCCAGGCCATCCGCGGACCGCATCCCGAGCGCACCCTGATGTTCCAGGAAAATGCCCTCTATCCTTGGCTGACCCTGCTGCAGAACGTGGCGCTGGCACTGGAATTCCAGAATGTCGACAAGAAGAAAGCCGCCGACCAGGCCCGCCTCTGGCTGGAGAACGTCAAGCTCAAGGGTTTCGAAAATTATTATCCGCATCAGGTCTCGGGCGGCATGCGCCAGCGCGCGGCCCTGGCCCGCGCCTTCATCTCGCAGCCCAAGGCGCTGTTGCTCGATGAACCCTTTGGCGCTCTCGATGCGCTCACCCGCATGACCCTGCAGGATGCCCTGCGCGACCTGATCCGCCAGCAAGGCCCGACCGTGGTGCTGGTGACGCACGATGTGGATGAAGCACTGTTCCTGGCCGACCGTATCTTCGTGTTCAGCCCGCGCCCGGCCAAGGTCTTGAAGGAATTCAATCTCGTGCATCACGAAAAGACGCACGACCTGTCCGAATTCGCGGCGACCCGCCGCGAAATCCTTTGCCTGCTGGGCATCCATGCCGAGCAGGACGAATTTGCAAAAAACATTGAAGGGGTTGGAGTATGAAACTCGCACGCATCCTGGCACCGGCCATCGCCGCCGCTGCCCTGGCTTTTTCCGGCAACGTCCTTGCCCTGGAGAAATTCAAGATCGGCTATCTGCGCGTGATGGACGACGCGCAAGCCATGGCCGCCTATGAAGCCGGCCTCTACAAGAAGTACGGTCTGGATGTGGAACTGATCGAATTCAAGTCCGGCACCGACCTGGTCAAGGCCATTGTCGGCGGCCAGCTCGACAGCGGCGTGTTCGGTTTTTCCAATGCCGTGGCCTGGGCTTCCAAGGGCGCGGACCTGAAGGTGGTCGGTGGTGCGCAGCTGGGCTATCACGCTCTGGTGGCGCGCGAGGATTCGGGCATCAACAAGGTGGCCGACCTCAAGGGCAAGACCCTGGCCTCGCAGGCCGAGGGCAGTACCGCCGACACCGTGCTCAAGGGCGTGGTGTTGCGTGATGCGGGCGTGAAGCCCGATGACGTCAACGTCATGGGCGTCTCGCCCCAGGTGGCGGTGCAGTCGCTGGTGGGCAAGCGAGTCGATGCGGCCTTCCTGTTCGAGCCGCAGGCGCGCATCGCGCAACTGATCGCGCCGGTCAAGCAGATCTATGAGATCGGTGAAGTCTGGCCCTTCCCCTGCATGGTCGTCATCACTTCCGGCGAGACTCTGAAGAAGAAGCGCGATGCCGTCTGGAAGTCGCTGGACGCGCAACGTGACGCCATCACTCTGCTGCAGAAGAAGCCTGCCGATGCCTCCAGGTTGATTGCCGGCTATTTCATCGCCGAGCCGACCATCAAGACGCTGAAGCACGGCGAGATGCTGCGCGAAGACGTGATCCGCGATGCCATCAAGAGCCAGACCTTCACCCCCAAGATCAGCAAGAAGGACCAGGACCGCATGCAGGAGATCGCCAACATCCTGCAATCGCAAGGATCGCTCAAGACGCGTGATGGCAAGCCCTTTGACGTCAACTCCATCACCGACCTGTCGTGGCAGAACGCGCGCAAGCTGTAATTGCCGGAGCGTCTTCGATACGGCCCTTTCGGGCCTACCCAGCCCGAACGGTTCGGGATGTCATGCCAAAGTAGTCCTGATGTTTTTTAATCTGGCCGGACCCGTCCGGCCATTGTCTTTCCTGTCCTTATGAGCTCACAGCGTCGCGTTACCGGACTCCGCAAGAAACTGGCCATGGTGCTGGCCATCGTCTTCATCCTCTTGATGTGGCAGATCGCGGCCTGGTCGCTGCCCTCCTTCCTGATGCCGGGCGTGCCTTCAGTGCTCGCGCGGCTGTGGGAAGAGGTACAGTCAAACAATTTCCGCCTGGCCCTGTTCGGCAGTCTCTACCGCCTGGGCATGGGCTATGGCTCGGCCCTGGTGCTGGGCATCGGTTTCGGTCTGGTCGGTGCGGTGCTGTTCTTCTTCCGTGAAGTCCTGAAGTCGGCCATCGTGATCCTGCAATCGATCCCCTCGATTGCCTGGGTGCCGCTGCTGCTGATCCTGATGGGCTTCGGCAACCTGCCCATCGTGGTGGTGGTGGCCATTGCCGCTTTCTTCCCGGCGGCGCTGTCGGTGATGAATGCCACCGAGAGCGTGCAGCAGGTGCATGTCTCGGCAGCCCGCGTGATGGGCGCCTCGCGCTTGTCCATGTTGCGCCGGGTGTACCTGCCGGCGGTGATGCCCGAACTCATCACCGGTGCCCAGCTGGCCTTCGGCAATGCCTGGCGCGCGCTGATCTCGGCCGAGATGCTGGTGGGCTTCGGCAAGGGCCTGGGCCGCACGCTAGCCTACTCGGGCGAGACGGCGGACATGATCGGCGTGATGGCCAACATCCTCACCATTGCCATTTTCGCTGCGCTCATCGACCAGCTCATCCTGGAAAACCTCAAGCATCGCCTGCTGAAGTACCAGTACGTCTGAGCCGGGACCGACCATGCGCACCCTTGACCGCTTCATGCTGCTCGCCTCGACCGGCCTGCTCATCGGTGCCGCCCAGGCTGGCGTGCTCGATGACGCCCGCCGCAGCGAGACCGTGCGTATCGGACTGGACCACGTGCCGCCGCTCTACAAGGCCGGCATGAAATTCCGTACACCGGAAAACATTGCCACCGTGCTGGCCGAGGATCTCGCCACGCAATGGAAAGGCAAGGCCGATCTTCAGCCCAATACGCAAGACCGCGCTGCATTGAAGGGCGTGCGTCCCGACGTGATGCTCACCCGCGTGGACCCGGCACAGACCGGCGCGGCGGACCTCATCACGGTGTCGACCGGCTACAGCGCCGGTGCCATGGCCATCATGCGCACCGACACCACCATCCGCAAATGGGAAGACCTCAAGGGCCGCACCGTCTGCGTCTCCGCCGGATCGCCCTACGTCGGCACCCTCAGCGCGCGCTATGCCGCCATCGAGAAAGTGATGCCGGCTCCGGCCGATGCACTGCTGGCCCTGCGCACCGGGCAGTGCGATGCCGCCGTGCATGACGATACGCTCATGAAGGCCATGCTGAAGCTGCCCGAATGGAAGAAATTCTCTGCCCAACTGGCCCCGGTCAGTCGCCGTGCGCTGGTGCTGCAGGTGCGCGGCAACGATCCCGCCGACCTGGCTGTCGCGCGCCAGGCAGCGGCGAGATGGAACGATGCGTTCTGGGCCAATGCCATCAAGAAGTGGGTCAACAATGTGGCCTTCGAGGTCTATCTCGACCAGAACGTGCCGGATTGCCACTGAAGCACCTTGCCCCTGAGACAAGGAAGTTGCCACGGCGATATCGGTGCGGCGGATTTTCTTGCCAGGCAGGCAATCACGGTTGTGCTGGCCGCATAAAAATCCTGCCATTTCAGGATTTTCCCCGTGGCAGAGCGCGTCAATGGGCGTAACATAGTCGACATTCACATCACTGTATGGCACATCCTGTCGCCAACAGTGTTCATTTCTTAGTCTTCGTTTCAAAGGGAGCGCATCATGGCCATGGATATTTCCTCTGCCGTCAACGGCGTCGTTTCCGACCCCAATGGCAATGCCCCGACCACTGGCAAGGCCAACGATCCGGTGGCCGTGCGTCGTGCCGAAGAAGCGGCGGCGGCCCTGAAGGCGGAACAGCGCCGCCTGGAAGAAATCCAGGCCGACGAAACCCGGGCCGAAAGCGCCCGCCAGGAACGCGACCGCCGCGAGCAGGCTTCGCGCAATGCGACCGGCGAGATCATCGGCACGACCGTCAATTCGGTGGCCTGATTTCTGCCTTGTCGGCCAGCTGAACTGGCTGATTCCGGATTCTTAACCTGGATTCAACAAAGCCCGCAACGCCCGATGACAGGGTGTTGCGGGCTTTGTCGTTGGTACTGCGCGCGACAAGTCAGTGCTGCTGCCCCGGTCCGTTCAACGAGCCCAGCAGCCAGGTCTCGGCCATGTCGATCTGGTTGATCAGCATCAGGAAGGTCTCGTCATTGATGCGCTGTTCAGCGCGCAGGTAGTGCACTTCCAGCCGCTCGGCGCGGATCGCCTCCAGTCGCAGTTCACGCTCGAACTGCTTGAAGCGGTTGGCGGCGCGCTGGGTTTCTTCGGAATCGCTCTCCGCATTCATGCGCATGCGATAGGTCGCCAGTAGGCTGCCGCTGACTTCCATCAACAGGGCCAGGTCCGATTCATCGAGATTGACGCCGATGCGTTCCTGCGCCTCCTCGATGGTGCGCACGGCCGCCTCCGACAGGCGCAGGCGCGCCATCATTTCCTCGGCGCGACGGCGCTTGACCTCGGCGTCGAGCTGCAGGTCCTTCAACATCCAGGGTAGCAGGAAGCTGCCGAACAGCAGCGAGCACAGGATCACGCCGGTGGCCAGGAAGATCAGCAGGTCGCGCGCCGGGAAGGGCGTATGTTCCTTCAGCAGCAGCGGAATCGACATCACACCGGCCAGCGTGATCGCCCCGCGCACCCCGGAGAGCGCCGTGATGCTGATGAGTCGCAGGTCGAACTTGCGATTGCGCCCGCTCTGGCCGCGCAGGGCCGAGGCGAAACGGCGCATGCGCAGGTTGATCCAGACCCAGACGAAGCG
Source organism: Herbaspirillum sp. FG34 (assembly GCF_057809315.1). NCBI lineage: Bacteria > Pseudomonadati > Pseudomonadota > Betaproteobacteria > Burkholderiales > Oxalobacteraceae > Herbaspirillum > Herbaspirillum sp. FG34. Next base: position 44,329 of record NZ_JBMDJS010000011.1, read on the forward strand.
CAGCACGATGAGCGCCACCGTGATGGCCAGGATGTAGAGGAACAGGTGCCACACCGGCACATTGCCCGCCATCTGCGCATCCACGTGGGCCAGGCCGACGATGCCCGGCAGTTGCAGACCCAGCAGCAGGAAGGACATGCCGTTGAAGACGAATTCCAGCATGGTCATGATGCTGCGTCCCTGCAGCCGGGTCGCCGCCGATTCGCCACCGGCCGTTTCCAGATAGGGCATGAGCATGCCCGCAGCCACCGCAGCCAGAATGCCCGACAGCCCGAAGTGTTCGGCAAAGATGTAGGCCGTGAAGGGAATGAGCAACAGCAGCACCACCTGGATGCCCGGCTCGTCACCGGCCCATTCGATGATCTTGCGGCGGATCAGCCCGAAGCCCCAGGCCACGATGAGCCCGACCGCAATGCCGCCGGCGGCGATCAGCACAAAGGAGATGCTGGCATCGAGCAGGGAGAAGGTCCCGGTGATGACGGCGGCAATCGCAAACTTGAAGGCCACCAGACCGGACGCATCGTTCATCAGTGCCTCGCCCTCCAGCACATGCTGCATCGAGGCCGGCAGACGGCCCTTGCCGACGATGGAGGAGACCGCCACCGCGTCGGTCGGCGAGAGCACGGCAGCCAGTGCAAAGGCCGAGGGCAGCGAGATGACCGGGATCATCCAGTGGATGAAGTAACCGACCCCGACCACCGTAAACATCACCAGACCCAGCGCCAGCGCCAGAATCGGGCGGGCCAGGCGGAAGAACTCGCGCTTGGGCATGCGCCAGCCATCGGTAAAGAGCAGCGGAGGGATGAACAGCAGCAGGAACAGTTCCGGATCGAAACTGATGCGCAGGCCGAACATGGGCATGGCCAGCACCGCGCCCAGGGCAATCTGGAACAGCGGCAGCGGCAGCTTGAAGGGCGCCAGGCGTGCCACTACGCCCGAGACGGCGACGGCGAGCAGCAGGATCAAGACGGTGAAGACGATTTCCATGAGGCAGCGGGTGATGTTCTTGTGATGAGGCGCGGGTGGGTCAGACCCGCTGAACTGCGGGGAGTTGCAGGAGGCTTGCAAAGGCTTGCAACAGCTTTGCAACACGTTTGCAAGTATACGGCACAAGCACGCCATCAGCCCGGGGCCATGCTGCATGGCGGTGAGGGCGCTGCAAAAACGACGATGCCGGCGCAAGGCCGGCATCGGGGAAAGGAGAAAAGAGAACGTGGTGCGGGAGCCGAGGTTTACTGAGCCGCCTTGGCCAGGTAGCGTGCGCGCCAGGGTTTGAGCACCAGCAGCGCCAGGCAGGCAGTGAGGATGTCGAGCGTGATGGCGGTGCCGAAGACCGGATGCCAGCTGCCGGTCTTCTCGTGCATCATGGCGGCCAGCGGACCGCCGAAGATCGAGCCGATACCCTGCGAGATATAGAGCCAGCCATAGTTGGCGGTGGCGTGGCGGGTGCCGAAGGTGTCGGTCAGGGTCGAGGGGAACAGGGAAAAGATCTCGCCCCAGCCGAAGAAGACGATGCCAGACAGCAGCACGAACAGCACCGCATTGTCGCGCGTGGCCAGCCACAGCGCCATGGCCACGCCTTCCAGTGCGAAGGCGAAGAACATCGTGTTCTCGCGGCCATAGCGGTCCGAGATCCAGCCGAAGAAGGGCCGCGTGAGTCCATTGGTGAGGCGGTCGATGGTCAGCGCCAGCGGCAGCGCGGCCAGCCCGAACACCATCACGTTGGCCACACCGAAGTCACGGGCGAAGGTGGCCATCTGCGAGGTCACCATCAGTCCCGAGGTCGACATCATGGTCATCATCACGAACATCAGCCAGAACAGGGGCGTACGCAGCATCTGGCGCGGCGCCAGGTCGAGCTTGCTGGCGGCAATCGCCGGGGCCGGCATGGCAGCGGCATGGCTGGCATCGGGCGAGCGCAGGGCCTGCGACGCCAGCACGCCAATGACGGCAAACACCAGGCCGAACTGCCAGAGCGTGGTTTCCAGACCGGCGCTGGCCAGCGAGGCGGCAATCGGGAAGGTGGTCAGGATGGCGCCCATGCCGTAGCCGGCCGCCACCATGCCCACGGCAAAGCCGCGGCGGTCCGGGAACCAGCGCACCATCTGCCCGACGACGCCGACATAGACGATGCCCGTGCCCAGTCCGCCGACCAGACCATAGGCCAGATAGAACATGCCGATGCTCGAGACTTGCGCCGCCAGGACCCAGGACAGGCCCGACATGAAGGTGCCGATGGCGATCAGGCGACGCGCGCCGAAGCGATCGATGAGCTTGCCCTGGAAGGGCGAGAAGAAGGTTTGCAGCACGATCAGCATGGAGAAGGTGATCTGCAGTTCCGACAGCGGCACGCCCAGCTTGGCCGTGAGCGGCTTGGTGAACAAGGTCCACACGTATTGCGGACTGGAGATGGCCATCATGCAGATCAGGCCGATCAACAACTGGAACCAGCGGTTGCGCAGCAAGCCCTGCGTGCTCGCGGGGGCGGTTTGGGTGAGGGTGGTCATGCGTTTCTCCTGTACAGAAAGCCAGAGTGAGATGGCCAGCCTTGCCGGATCCGGCAGGGTAGCGCTCGCCGAATTTATGTATTCATAAATTCCGTATTCACAAAAGCAGCTTTCGTGCCATTTGCCTGAGGGCAAATCCGGCACCGGGGAAAATGGTTCAAATCTTCTTCAGGGGGAGAAAAATCGGTCTGCGACCCGCAGATGACGCACAAACCTTCACTTTTTCAGCCAAAGCGCTTGCGCCGGGTGGGTGCTGGTGCCGCCAGCGTGCCACGTGCCGGTGCAGCCTGCACCGATGCGGCGCGCACCTGTTCCAGGCGGGTGATGGTGATGCGTTCGACCACGGTATGGCTGTCTTCGATATGACGGGCGACCAGCCTGCTGGCATCGTCGCCGTCGCCGCGGGCGATGGCCTCGAGGATGGCGCGATGCTCGGCGTAGGTATCGGCGATGCAGTCGCCGTAGGCAAAGTCCAGGCGTCGCATGATGCGCAGCTGGTTGGCCAGCTGGCGGTAGACGGTATCGGCCTCGGGATTGCCGGCCGCCTGCACCAGCGCGCAATGGAAGGCTTCATCCAGGGCCGCCACGGCCAGACCGTCGGCCAGGCGGTCGCTGGGGGCGCATTGCCAGATCGCGCCCTGTTCGGCCACCAGTTGCTGGCGCACCGAGGCGGTCATACGCGGCGAACAGAGCTTGCGCACGGCGTGCAGTTCCAGCATCTCGCGCAGTTCATAGAGGGAGGCAAAGCGCGCCAGGTCGATCGGTACCACTTCCCAGCCATTGCGGAAGTGGCCGCGTACCAGGCCTTCGCTTTGCAGGCGCATGAGCGCTTCGCGCACGGGGGTGCGCGATACCTGGAGACGCTCGGCCACGTCGTTCTCGGCAAAGCGATCGCCGGGCAGCAGGCGGAAGGCGTAGATATCTTCGCGCAGGCTGGCGTAGACGGTATCGGTCAGCTTGCCGGTACGGCGGCTGGCGAGATCGGCGGGCGCTTGGCTGGACGTCATGAAGGATGTGGCTGGGCGGGTGGACGGGGTTGGCGGCTATCTTAACGCGGGCATGGGGGCGGATGGAAGACGGACAATCCAGCCGGCGCAACAGCGGGGCCTTCTCGGCAGCGTATTTCGTATGCAGAAATAGTGCTTGAGACACTATTCTTCCTTGCATATCATCTCAACGAGTTCTGAAAAGAAAGGATTCCCGATGCGGCCGTCTGTTGTGCTTGACATGAAGCGAAGCGCGGTGCGCGAAGCGGTAAGCCGCTTCCGCACGGCCAATCCGCGCGTGTTCGGTTCGGTACTGCACGGCACCGACCGCGAGGGCAGCGACATCGATCTGCTGGTCGACGCGCTGCCGGGTGCCACGCTGTTCGATCTGGGCGGCCTGCAGGATGAGCTGGAAGCTTTGCTGGGCCTGCATGTCGATCTGTTGACGCCTGGCGATCTGCCGCCGAAGTTCCGGGCGCAGGTGCTCGCGGAGGCGAGACCGGTATGAGTGTGAACCGCTTGACTGACTACCTGGGCCAAATGCAGCTGGCTTCGCTGCTTGATTCCTTCTTTGGCGCGCTTACGTTAGGTCTTTCCTCTTTGCTTTGACGCTCCGGTGCTGCGTGCACCAAGTACAGTAATCCGCGCTTTGGGCGAAGGTTCGGCCAGCTCACGCGCAATGAAATCCACAAAGCTGCGCACCCGCGTCGACAGCTGCTGGCGCTGCGAATACACCGCAAAGATATCCGCATTGGGCGTCTGCCAGCCCGGCAGCACCTGCACCAGCCGCCCCTGTTCCAGATAGCTGCGGATATCCCACTCGGCGCGCATGAGAATGCCGTGCCCATCCAGCGCCCACTTCACCGCGATCTCGCCATCATTGGTGGTGAGGTTGCCGCGGATCTTGACCGTCTCGGTCTTGCGCGAAGCACCGCTGCCCGAGGACAGCTTCCACACCCCATAAGCCTCATCGCCCTGGCGGATGCCCACGCAATTATGTTTGGACAGGTCATGCGGCGTCTGCGGCATGCCCCTGCGCCTGAGATAGTCAGGCGACGCACACAGCAACCGCGCATTGGGCGCCAGCCGCCGCGCTACCACCCGGGTATCGGGCGGCTCGCCGAAGCGGATGCAGACATCGAAGCTGTCCTCGGTCAGCGGCGGCGGCATCACCGACAACTGCAACTGCACCGATACCTGCGGATGGCGCGTGACGAATTTGGAAATCGCCGGGGCCACATGGCTGCGCCCGAAGCCCAGCGTGGCATTGACCCGCAGCAGGCCTTCCGGGCGGCGCTTGGAGCTGCCCAGCAGTTCGGACAATTCATCGATCTGGTCGAGGATGCGCCGCGCGTGTTCCAGATAGAGCTCGCCCTCGGGCGTCAACATCATGCGGCGCGTGGTGCGGTTCACCAGCGGCACGCCGGCACGCGCTTCCATCTGCGTGAGGTGCTTGCTGACCGCCGCCGTGGTCAGCCCCAGCTCGCGCCCGGCCGCCGAGAGGCTGCCCGCCATGGCCAGCACGGAAAAGAAACGCAGGTCGGCGGGAAGGACGGAGTCCTGCATGAAACCTCGCAAGGGAAACAAGAAATGGAAACAAAAAATGGAAACAAGAAATGGATTGTTGAATCCAGGTTAAGAATGCTTTAAGTCTAGCACCGGTTCCTATCCTTTCAGTATGGGTAAAGTAGCCTGCATGCAAAGACGCGGCGCATGCCGTCATTTTGCGAGACCCCACACGGCATCTCATCAAGAAAGGCTGGAGACATGAAGACCTATCGCATCGCAACCATTCCCGGCGACGGCATCGGCAAGGAAGTCATTCCTGCGGGCCGCCAGTTGCTGCAAGCCCTGGCCGCCGCCCGTGCCGACCTCGCCTTCGACTTCGAGGACTTCGGCTGGGGTGGCGACTACTACCGCCAGCACGGCGTGATGATGCCCGCCGATGGCCTCGATGCCCTGCGCGACAAGGACGCCATCCTGTTCGGCTCGGCCGGGGATCCACACATTCCGGACCACGTGACCCTGTGGGGCCTGCGCCTGAAGATCTGCCAGGGCTTCGACCAGTACGCCAACGTACGGCCCACGCGCATCCTGCCGGGCATCGACGCGCCGCTCAAGCGCTGTCGCGCCGAAGACCTGAACTGGGTCATCGTGCGCGAGAACTCCGAAGGGGAATATGCCGGCGTCGGTGGCCGCGTGCACCAGGGGCATCCCATTGAAGCGGCTACCGATGTCTCGATGATGACCCGCGCCGGAGTCGAGCGCATCATGCGCTTTGCTTTCAGGCTGGCGCAGTCGCGTCCGCGCAAGTTGTTGACGGTCGTCACCAAGAGCAATGCCCAGCGCCATGCGATGGTGATGTGGGACGAGATCGCGGTGCAGGTTGCCAAGGAATTCCCGGACGTGAAGTGGGACAAGGAACTGGTCGACGCCGCCACCGCGCGCATGGTCAACCGTCCGGCCACACTGGACACCATCGTGGCCACCAACCTGCATGCCGACATTCTTTCCGACCTGGCCGCTGCGCTGGCGGGCAGCCTGGGCATTGCGCCCACCGGCAACATTGATCCGGAGCGCCGCTATCCGTCCATGTTCGAACCCATCCACGGCTCGGCCTTCGACATCATGGGTAAGGGCCTGGCCAATCCGGTCGGCACTTTCTGGTCGGTGATGATGCTGCTGGAACACCTGGGCGAGCACGATGCGGCGGCGCAGGTGATGCAGGCCATTGAAGCGGTCACGGCCGATCCGGCGCTGCATACAGGCGACCTGGGCGGCAAGGCGACTACGGTGCAGGTGACTGAAGCCGTGTGCGGTTTCGTTGCCACAGCGGCGCGGGGCCGGCAGGCGGCGTGATGGTTTGGTAAATGTTTTATATCGTTTTTAATTTGCTGGGCGCACTGGCGACACATCGCCACCACTGCTGCCACCACCAACGCCAGCAGCGCGATCTCGCCATTGGCTGCCGCACATTGAGCGTACCCGCCAGCGCCTGCGCGCCCGAGGTGGCCTTCATCGGCCTTATGGTAGGGGACTGCATATCCTCCTTTGTTCCCAAAGGATATCCGCTCCGAGTATTAAGGAACTGCTTGCTCTTTATCTGCATTATCGGGGCGAACTGAGCGTGCTTGCTCAGTTCGCCAATCAACCGAATTCTTCCTGGTTTGCTGATGCCAATGCCGCATGACATTTGCAAGTGTTTGGTTCAACATGAAGATGCGTTGCGGACGAAGCAGTTCTTGCCTTTCGTGACAGCTTGCGAGCCAATGCCATTGCTCCGAAAATGGATGTCCACTTTCGGCCAGATGCGCACTTGTGCCGATGTCTTTTCTAGAACGCATCTCACGCCTATTTATGAAATGGGTTCTAGGGCCTGTTCACATTAAATCACTCGCAGATTTAATGTGAACAGGCCCTAGTCCATTAAATCAGCATCCTGAAATGAAGATTCCATGTTCTACATGCTCGACTTTGATCATGCCCGACACTGCGGCACGAACGGGCGGGCTTTGCATGCCCTGCAAGTTGGGAACGCGCGCGGAAATTGAAGCCGCGAAAGTCGCGATGAAGAGACTGTGTGAGCTTGAAGATACGGATCCATTTCGACTTTATTGGCTGGAGCTTGTGAACAAGGTTTACAAGTCTGATGCGGGGATAGCGGGCTTGTCCAATGTGGAACGACAATATTGGGCGGTTAATTGCCTATCTGGCGAAGTCCACAACGGTGGCTTCGATCAGTATTTTTATAACAGTTCAGGCTCGACGTATTCTGATGCTGTTGATGGCTTGAAAGCGATGGGTGCCACGACCAGTCTGCTGTTGCTTGAAAAAGCAAAGAAGATGATTTTCGGACTTGCGGACGTCCCCGGCGAAACAGGTATCAGGCGAAGAATACAAGTGGCGGTCGACAGCGACGCACTACAGCGCCGTCTGGACCAACTCGACAAGAAGTTCTGGGGAGACGCAGGCAATCTGGCGACGCGAATCGAAAACTTTGCCATCAGTCATGGCTTGGTTCGCGCCGATAGATAACGAGTCGTTCACTGTCCAGTTCGTGCATGTCTGGAATTGGACAAAAGCCATCTTGGAAAGCGTTCAATTCTGGCGCAAATAATTTGCGCCTGTTTCCAAACAGTGTCAGTCTCTTCCGCGCCTGCGTTGTTCTCAGTTCACGACGCCGCCACCACCGCCTCCAGCTCCTTGCCCCGGGTCTCCGGCAAGATCAGGCAAGCCACGATCACCAGCCCATAACATCCCGCCGCGATCCACCCGATGGTCTGCCCGAGCGGCAGGCTGTTGCTGAGATAACCCACCAGCGCCGGGCAGATCGCCCCGACGGCACGACCGAAGTTGTAGCAGAAGCCCTGACCTGATCCGCGCACATCGCCAGGGAACAGCTCCGAGAGATAAGCGCCCATCCCCGAGAAAATCCCCGACAGGAAAAATCCCAGCACGAAACCCAGCGCCAGCATCCACGCATCCGTGATCACCAGTTGCGTATAGCTCAGTACCAGCACGATCCCCATGGTCGCAAACAGCATGAAGCAGCGGCGGCGGCCGATGGTGTCCGACAGCCACGCCGAGGTGAGGTAGCCGCAGAAGGACCCACCGATCAGCACCAGCAGGTAGGTACTGGTGCCCAGCACCGAGAGATGGCGCTCGGTCTTCAGGAAGGTCGGCAGCCAGGTGGTCACCGAGTAATACGCCCCCTGCATGCCGGTGGCCAGCAGGCTCGCCAGCAGCGTCGTGCGCAGCAGGTCAGGATGGAAGATGCGCAGGAAGTTGCCACGCTGGCCGCTCTCGCGCAGTCGCGCCTGGGTAGCCAGAAACACGGCGGGTTCGCTGATGGTGCGGCGGATGTAGAGCGTCAGCAGGGCCGGCAGCACGCCGATCCAGAACAGCACTTTCCAAGCCGTCTCCGGCGGCAGCACTGCGTAGACGCCCCAGAACGCCAGCGCCGAAGCCGCCCAGCCCACCGCCCAGCTGCTCTGCACCAGGCCAGAAGCCTTGCCGCGATGGCGCGCCGAGATGGTCTCGGCAATCAGCACCGAGCCCACGGCCCATTCGCCGCCCATGCCGAAGCCTTGCATCGCACGGGTAAAGAACAGTTCGCCGAAGGAAGTGGTAAAGCCCGAGAGGAAGGTGAACAGCGCAAACCACAGCACCGTCCATTGCAGCACACGCACCCGGCCATAGCGGTCGGCCAGGACCCCGGCCGCCCAGCCGCCGATGGCCGAGGTCAGCAGGGCACCGGTGGCGATGTAGCCCGCTTCGGCTTTGCTCATGCCCCACGCTGCCAGCAGCGTGGGGATGAGGAAGGTGTAGATCATGTAATCAAAACCATCCACCGCATAACCGGTGAAGGTCGCCGTGAGCGTGCGACGCTCGGATGTCGTTGTTTCTTGCAGCCACATGATGATCCCCGTAATCAAAGTATGTAAATCACTGACGTGCGGCATCGCCGGTCGCATACAGCAAGCATGCGGTCGTCGATGAAAAAACGGTAGGGCGCTTGCAGACGCTAAGCTTGTGCTCCGAGCAGCAGTTCGCTGTTGAGCTTGTCGGTCACCAGCATGTAGCCGGGCGCATGGGTGATGCAGAATTCGGGCCGGGCCGCGACGATGGCAGCTTGCGGCGTGACGCCGCAGGCCCAGAACACCGGCAGCTCATCGGCATGGATGTCCACCGCTTCGCCATAGTCGGGTTGGCCGATATCGGCAATGCCGATCAGGGCCGGGTCGCCGATGTGGATCGGTGCGCCATGTACCTGCGGCGTGCGTGCGGTGATCTGGATGGCGCGGATGGCATCGGCGGCCTTGAGCGGTCGCATCGAGACCACCGTCGGTCCCTGGAACACGCCCACCGGCTGCGTGGGAATATTGGTGCGGTACATGGCCACGTTGCGGCCCTCGCTCACATGGCGCAGCGGGATGCCGGCGGCCAGCAGGGCATGCTCGAAGGAGAAGGAACAGCCCAGCGCAAAGGTCACCAGGTCGTCGCGCCACACCGCGCGCAGGTCGTTCACCTCGGCCACGCGTTCGCCGTAGCGCCACAGGTGATAGCGCGGCACGTCGCTGCGTACGTCCAGGTCCAGGCCCAGCGCGGGCAGGGCGGGCGAGCCCGGCTTGGATACCGCCAGCAAGGGACAGGGAATGGGATTGCGTTCGCAGAAGGCGAGAAAATCATCGGCCAGCGCCGCCGGCAGGATCGCCAGGTTGACCTGCACGTGCGCACTGGCCACGCCGCTGGTGTGGCCGGTGAATACGCCGCAGCGGGCGGCCAGCCGAACATCGAGCGCGCTGGAGGAAGCCGACAGCGCAGACGCTGCGGCGGGATGAATCGGTAGGGCGGGCAAGGCGGTGGCAGTCTCTGGCATGGCGGTCTCCTTCTTGGAATGGAGCCGATGTTAGGAGCCTGCCGGGACAGCGTCCAACAAAAAATTTATATCTTTTGTTATCGATTTTTTCGATGAGGACAACGGAAATTTCACTTTAGCGATTTCCGTGCCAGTGGCTCATTTTTCTGTGGTGCGGCCTTTGCCTTGGGTGCGGCGTGCATGCTCCAATGCCGAATCGAGCACCAGTTCGGCCAGGCTGGAACTGGGGTCTTCGCGATAGCTTGCGTGGATTTGCAGAGCGGGTAGTTGCGCTTGGCAACGCAGGATGCGCAGTGGCAAGCGTCGCGTCAGTTCGCGTACCGAGGCGCGCGGCAGGGTGGCTACACCAAAGCCGCCTTCGACCAGCTGCACCATCGCGGAGATGGAAGAGATGGCATGCACGCGCGGTTCGATCACGCCCCATTCCTGGCACAGCTGCAGCAATCCCTGATGCGGTTGCGAGCCGCGCTGGAAGGTGATGAGGTCGTGTGCAGCCAGTTCTTCCAGCGTGTGAGAACGTGTGCCGAAGCGTTCGCGATGGCCGACGAAGACCATGTCCATCGGCGTCATCAGGCGCGAGCGCACGGCGGTATCGCTGCCCGCGATCGAGGTGAAGACCAGGTCCTGGGCGCCACGGCGGATTTGCTCGGTCAGCACCGGCGAGGTTTCCACGGTAAGTTCCAGCGCGAAATCGGGATAGCGGCTGCGGATTTCCTGCAGCCAGGCGGGCAGCCAGCTGTGCACCACCGACTCGATGCTGCCGATGCGCAGCAGCAGCGGGCCGGCGCTGTTGCCGCCGAGTTCCTGGCGGATCTGGCGCTGCATGTCGAGCAGTTTCACGGCCAGCCGCTGGAAGCGCTGGCCGGCCACGGTGAGGCGGAACTGTTTCTCGCGGCGGTCCAGCAGGACCACGCCCAGCTCTTCTTCCAGCGAGGCGATGCGGCTGGACATGGTCGATTGCGTGATGTGGAGCTTTTCAGCGGCGCGTGTGATGCTCTTGAGCGAGGCGGCCCAGTGGAAGGCCTCGACGAAACGCAGGTTCATGAGTGCTCGGCGGTGAAGTGGATGGCTTGGCGCAACGTGCTGCTTAGCCTACCAGATGCCCGGAGGCCAATGCGCTTGTTCGGAAACGGCGAGCCATGCCGGATTTTCTTGCGCACCGCACCAATTTTCCCGCCGCTTGACACAATCCTCCCCCATACCTATCCTCACCCCCGATTGGTCTTACCTTTTGTCGCCCGCAATCGCCGGGATGGCAGGCCAGGCCGGCACTGCCGCGACGGCAGCGATTCACCCTACAGGCAAATACCCAGAGAGCATGTCCTTCGACCCCATCGTCCAGAAATCCATTTCCGAGCAGGTAGCCCAGCGGCTGCTGACCATGATCCGCAGCGGCCTGCTCAAGCCCGACCAGCAACTGCCGCCCGAGCGCGAGCTGGCGGCCATGCTGGGCGTGGGCCGGCCCGCCGTGCGCGAGGCCATTCGCGGGCTGGCGCTGTTGGGCCTGCTGCGCATCCGCCAGGGCGAGGGTACCTTCGTCAGTTCGCTGGAAACGCGCGAGCTGCTGGAGCCGCTGGAGATGATCATCGATCTCAACCCCGGTACGCTGGAAGCCCTGTTCGACGCCCGTCTCATCATCGAGACCGGCGTGGCCGCACTGGCTGCCACCCACATCGATGACGCCGAACTGGCGCGCCTGGCGCGCAATGTCGAGGATGAAGCACGGCTGCTGTCGGACCCGGCCGCCTTCTCGGCAGCGGATGTGGAATTCCACGAGGCCATCATCGAGGCCTGCAACAATCCCTTCCTGCAAAGCGTCGCCGGCAGTCTCTACATGCTGGGCAAGAAGAGCCGCTCCATCACCTCGCGCATCCCCTCCACGCTGGAACGCAGCCTGCAGGACCATCGCGACATCCTGGACGCCCTGAAGGCACGCAATCCGCACAAGGCCTCCGAGGCCATGCGCAACCATTTGCTGCGTGTGCGCGATGCCTATCGCAGCGCCGGACGCAGCCAGAACGAATCGGTCCACGACTGAGTCTATCCGTACGATCCAACGCAGGAAGCGCCGCCGTTGCTGCCGGGCTGGTCCCGCAGCATTCCACAACGGCGGCGTGGCAGCACAGCCGCAGCATCGCCTGCGGCGCCCCTCACAAGAAGCGATACCGGCAAGGCGCGCAGGGCCGCCTGTTGATGAACTCCGTTCTACAAGCCGGACAGGCAGGATCTATCCTTTATCAATCGATTGCAGGAGAACAGCATGCTGGATCTGGCAGGTAAAGTCGTCTTCATCAGCGGTGCGAGCACCGGTATCGGCGCGGCCGCCGCACGCGCCTTCGCGGCACGTGGCGCGCACGTGGTAGTCCACTACAACAGTTCGAAGGAAGAGGCCGAGGCCGTGGCCGCAGAAGTGCGCGCCGCCGGCAGCAAGGCCGTCACCATCGGCGCGGATGTGCGCGATACGGCAGCCATCAACGCCGCCATCACCAAGGCCGTGGAACAGATGGGCCGCATCGACGTGCTCATCAACAACGCCGGTGCGCTGGTCAAGCGCGCACCGCTGGAGATGGTCACCGATGAACTCTTCGACGAGATCATCAACATCAACGCCCGTTCGGTGGTGGCCTTCACGCGGGCGGTCATTCCGGTCATGCGCGCTCAGGGCGGCGGCAACATCATCAACGTGACCTCGGTGGCGGCACGCCATGGCGGTGGCCCCGGTGCCCTGATCTATGCGGCCTCCAAGGGCTTCGTCAGCACCATCACGCGAGGCATGGCCAAGGAATTGCTGGCCGACAAGATCCGCGTCAATGCGGTGGCGCCGGGCGTGATCATGACGCCGTTCCAGGAACGCTTCACCACGCCGGAACAGCTGGAGGGCTTCCGCAAGACCATCCCCATGGGTCGTATCGGTGAGCCCGACGAATGCAGCGGTGCCTTCCTCTACCTGGCGTCGGACCAGATGTCGGGCTATGTCACCGGGCAGATCATCGACGTCAACGGCGGCCAGTACATGCCCTAGCCGCAAGCGTCCTGCGCTGCCCCGCGCCAGGGAATTTCTGGCATGGCTCTTGCGGGCGGGAAGGATCATGCAAGCCGATTCCTTCCTGCCCGTTCTCGCCTCGGCGGCCCTGTCCCCGCCGGGCGGCCTGTTGCGTGACAAGCTGGCGCTGCTGCTGGACTCCACCGGCGAGGGCATCTACGGTATCGACCTGGAGGGGCGCTGCACCTTCATCAACCGCGCCGGTGCGGCCATGCTGGGCTATGCGCCGGTCGAGGTGCTGGGGCGCAACATGCACGAGCTGGTGCATCACAGCCATGAGCACGGTGGCCATTATCCCGAGGCCGAGTGCCCGATCCTGAAGGCCTTCCGCAAGGGCCAGTCCTGCCGGGTCGACCAGGAAGTGTTCTGGCGCGCCGATGGCAGCTGCTTTGCCACCGAATATTCCTCCTACCAGATCATCGATGCCGGCCAGGTGCGCGGGGCCGTGATCGCCTTCAGCGATATCTCCAAGCGACGCCAGGCCGAGGAACAGTTGCAGCGCGCCAAGGCCGAACTGGAGGTGCGCGTGGCCGAGCGTACCCGCGAGCTGTCGGCGGCGCTGCGTCAGGTGCGGCAATTGTCGGCGCATGCGCACTCGGTACGCGAGGACGAGCGCACCCGGATTGCCCGCGAGATCCACGACGAACTGGGCAGCCTTCTGGTGGCCCTGAAACTGGACGTGAACTGGATGGCCAAGCGCGTCAGCCATCTCGATCCGGTGGCGCGCAAGTGCGAGGCCATGAGCCGCCTGATCGAAACTGCCGTGGACAACGTCGGACGCATCATCACCGACCTGCGCCCCAGTATCCTCGATCACCAGGGCCTGATGGCCGCGCTGGAATGGCAGGTGCAGGAATTCTCCGAAGCCACCGAATTGCCCTGCGAGGTCGAGTTCGATATCGCGCCGGAAGCCTTCATGCCGGATGGCGCCAAGGCCACGGCGGCATTTCGCATCTTCCAGGAAATGCTCTCCAACGTGGCGCGCCACGCGCAGGCCACGCAGGTGCGCATTGCGGTCCACCTGAGCGCAGCAGAACTGCGCATGGAGGTGGAAGACGATGGCATCGGCACCCCGCACGCCGCCCAGGAAGCCGCCACCTCCTATGGCGTGATGGGCATGCGCGAGCGCGCCTTGCACTTCGGTGGCGCACTGAGCATTGCTGGTGCGCGTTTTGCACCAGAGCACGGCAGGCCGGGGACGCTGGTCTGCCTGCGCCTGCCCCATCACGCCAGCCGGGAGGCCTCGTGAGCCGCCCCGGCGACAACATCCGCATCCTGCTCTGCGACGACCATCGCATCGTGCGCGAGGGCTTGAAGCAGATCCTGGCCGATACGCCCGACATCGAGGTTGCGGCCGAATGCGCCAGCGGCCCCGAGGTGCTGCACAGTGCGCGGGTCGAGGCGATCGACCTGGTGCTGCTGGACATCGCCATCCCCCAGCAGGACGGGCTGGACGTGCTGCGCCAGATCAAGCAGGAGATGCCGCGCCTGCCGGTGCTGATGCTGTCCACCTATCCCGAGAAACAATACGCGGCCCGCTGCTACAAGCTGGGCGCAGCGGGTTATCTCAACAAGAGTACTGACCCCGAGCAACTGGTGGAAGCCATCCGCAAGGCCGCTGGCGGTGGCCTTTACGTGAGCGCGCAGATGGCCGAGACGCTGGCTTCCGGCCTGGCCCAGCGCGCCACGGCCCCGCAGCGTGCCGCGCATGAGAGCCTGTCGCACCGCGAATACCAGGTCTTCCAGTTGATCGCCGCCGGGCGCAGCGTCAAGGAAATCGCCGACCAGCTGGAGCTGAGCCCCAATACGGTGAGCACTTACCGCAGCCGCATCCTGGAGAAGACCGGCGCTTCCAATGATGTGGGCATCGCCATGTATGCCGTGCGGCACCAGTTGCTGCCGGTGTGAGCATTTCTCTCCTGGTGTCGTCATTTTGCAGCGCGTTTTCGTCATTCTGACGAGGTGATCGACGCTGCTTGTAGTGGCAGCACTACAAGATGTCGTGAGTCCATGACGTAATGCAGCGGGCTGGCAAATCCTTTGCAGGTAGTGCAGGTGAAAGCAGCAACCTGACACTCACCAAACGGGGGAATCATGCCAGACGCACCAGAGACCAATCTGTTCCACACCTATGACGCCGAACGCGCCGGGCAGGGCTGTTCCTGCGGCCGCCACGGCAGCCAGCAGCAGCACGAGGCCGATGTCCTGGCCGAGCAGCAGCGCCTCCAGCGAGGCCGCGATGTGGAAACCCTGACCAATGACGTGGTGGAAGAAGCGCTGATGCGTTCGCTCTTCCCGCGCGTGGCCGAGCGGCGGGACTTCCTGCGGGCCGTCGGCAAGAATGCAGCGCGCGCCGCCATTGCCAGCGTCTTGCCGCTGGGCTCGCTGCAGGCCATGGCGCAGGAAAAGAATGGCGCGCTGGAAAAGAAGGACCTCAAGATCGGCTTCATCGCCATCACCTGTGCGGCGCCGCTCATCATGGCCGATCCGCTGGGCTTCTATCGCAAGCAGGGCCTGAACGTGTCGCTCAACAAGACGGCCGGCTGGGCGCTGATCCGCGACAAGATGATCAACAAGGAGCACGACGCCTCGCACTTCCTCTCGCCCATGCCGATGGCCATGTCCATGGGCGTGGGCAGCAATGCCACGCAGATGCGCGTGGCCACCATCCAGAACATCAATGGCCAGGCCATCACGCTGCACACCAAGCACAAGGACAAGCGCGATCCCAAACAATGGAAGGGGTTCAAGTTTGCCGTGCCCTTCGAGTACTCGATGCACAATTTCCTCTTGCGCTACTACCTGGCCGAGTACGGTCTGGACCCGGATCGCGACGTGCAGATTCGCGTCACGCCGCCGCCGGAGATGGTGGCCAATCTGCGGGCGGGCAACATCGATGGCTTCCTTGGTCCGGACCCGTTCAATCAGCGTGCGGTGTATGACGAGGTCGGTTTCATTCACATCCTTTCCAATGAGATCTGGGACGGTCACCCCTGCTGCGCCTTCGGGGCATCCGAGGAATTCATCCAGCACAATCCCAATACCTTTGCCGCGCTGTTCCGTGCCGTGCTGACGGCGGCCGCGATGGCGCGTGATCCCTCCAACCGTTCGCTGGTGGCCAAGGTGATTTCGCCGCAGGCTTACCTGAACCAGCCGGAGACGGTCGTGGAGCAGGTGCTCACCGGTCGCTTCGCCGATGGTCTGGGCAATGTCAGGAACGTGCCGGGCCGGGCTGACTTCGACCCGGTACCGTGGGATTCGATGGGCGTGTGGATCCTGACCCAGATGAAGCGCTGGGGCTACATCAAGGGCGACGTCAACTACAAGGCCATTACCGAGAAGGTGCTGCTGTTGACCGAGGCCAAGAAGCACATGAAGGAACTGGGTCAGCCCGTACCGGAAGGGGCTTATCGCAAATACGCCATCATGGGCAAGGAGTTCGACGCCAGCAAGGCCGATGCCTACGTGAACAGCTTCGCCATCAAGAGGAGCGCATGATGCCCACGCAGCATCTCGGCTGGCGTGCCGCGCTCATTTCCGTGCTGTTGCTGGCGGTGCTGCTGATGGTGTGGCACCTGGCCACCTTGCCCAGGGAAAGTACCGCCAGCGCCGCCCAGGATGAGTACGCCAAACTGATGGGCAAGAGCAGCGCTGCCCCCAAGCGCGACGGCTTCCCGGGACTTGCGCAGATGGGCGAGACGATGCGCAAGGAATTGGCCAATCCCTTCTACGACAACGGTCCCAACGACAAGGGCATCGGCATCCAGCTGGCCTACTCGCTGGGGCGGGTCGCACTGGGGTTTGCGATTGCGGCGGTGGTGGCGGTGCCGCTGGGCTTCCTGCTGGGGATGTCGCCGCTGATGCGGCGTGCACTCGATCCCTTCATCCAGATCTTGAAACCGATCTCGCCGCTGGCCTGGATGCCGCTGGCGCTCTACACCATCAAGGATTCCTCGGTGTCGGGCGTGTTCGTGATCTTCATCTGCTCGGTGTGGCCGATGCTGATGAACACCGCCTTCGGCGTGGCCTCGGTGCGGCGCGACTGGTTGAACGTGGCCAAGACCCTGGAGGTGAATCCGTTGCGGCGTGCCTTCCTGGTGATCCTGCCGGCGGCGGCACCGACCATCCTGACCGGCATGCGCATCTCCATGGGCATCGCCTGGCTGGTGATCGTGGCGGCCGAGATGCTGGTAGGCGGTACCGGTATCGGCTACTTCGTCTGGAACGAATGGAACAACCTCTCGCTGACCAGCGTGATCTTCGCCATCCTCGTCATCGGCGTGACCGGCATGGTGCTGGACCTGATCTTCGCGCGGCTGCAGAAGTGGGTGACCTATGTCGAATGAAGGGAGCAGCAGCATGGACCACAATTTCCTGAGCGTGCAGGGCCTGGCCAAGCGCTATGTGGCGGGTGCGCCGCCGGTATTCGAGCAGGTGTCCTTCGGCATCGACCGTGGCGAGTTCGTCTGCGTGATCGGGCATTCGGGTTGCGGCAAGACCACCATCCTCAATGTGCTGGCCGGGCTGGAGGCGGCCAGCGAGGGTGTGGTCATCATGGACCGGCGCGAGGTCAAGGGACCGAGCCTGGACCGGGGTGTAGTGTTCCAGAGTCACGCGCTCATGCCCTGGTTCAGCGTGCTGGGCAACGTGGTGTTCGCGGTACGTTCGCGCTGGCCGGACTGGTCGCGCGAGCAGGCCGAGGAGCATGCGCGCCGCTTCATCGAGATGGTGGGGCTGAAGGGTGCTGAGCACAAGAAGCCCTCCGAACTCTCGGGCGGCATGAAGCAGCGCGTGGGCATTGCGCGTGCCTTTTCCATCGAGCCCAAGATGCTGCTGATGGATGAGCCCTTCGGCGCGCTCGATGCCTTGACCCGTGGCGTGGTGCAGGACGAGTTGCTCAAGATCTGCGCAGCCACGCACCAGACCGTCTTCATGATTACCCATGACGTGGATGAAGCCATCCTGCTGGCCGACAAGATCTTCCTCATGTCCAACGGCCCGCAGGCCTGCATCGCCGAGGTGGTCATCAATACGCTGCCCAAGAATCGTTCGCGCGAAGGCATGCACCACGATCCTCAGTTCTATCGCATCCGCAATCACCTGGTCGATTTCCTGGTGCATCGCTCGCGCCAGATCCAGGCGGCGCAGGCGGGCGGTGCAGCGCGCCTGCCGACCCGCATCGTGATGCCGGGACTGGAGCAGGCGGCCGCCTGAAGGGGAGGGCAGGCAGAGCTGCCATTTCGTCCGTTTATATCGTCATTGTGCAGCACCGTTTCGTCAGAATCGATGGCGCGGACTACAACGTGTCGTCGACTTTCATTTTTCGTCCACCACAAGGAGAGAGAGCATGGACCGCAACCAGGTTACCCAGAAGATCGTCACTGCCAAGGTCAGCAAGAAGTTGACCTGGGCCCAGATCGCCGAGCGCATCGGCCAGAGCAAGGAGTGGACCACCGCTGCCATGCTGGGCCAGATGACCTTGACGGCCAAGCAGGCGGCCGTAGCGCAGGAGATGTTCGAGCTCACTGATGAAGAGACCCTGTGGTTGCAGATCGTGCCCTACAAGGGTTCGCTGCCGACTTCGGTGCCGACCGATCCGCTGATCTATCGCTGGTACGAGATCGTCAATGTCTATGGCAGCACCATCAAGGAGCTGATCCACGAGGAGTTTGGCGACGGCATCATGAGTGCCATCGATTTCAAGATGGATATCCAGCGCCAGGCCGATCCCAATGGCGATCGCGTCAATGTGATGCTGTCGGGCAAGTTCCTGCCCTACAAGACTTATTGATTCACATCGGGTTACAAGCGCGGCGATGCAAAGGCGGAATGCGCGGCTAGAATAGCGCGCATGCTCAAAGACAAGAAACTCTCCGCCTATGCGCCCTCGGCGACCCGGATCCGGGCGCGCTTCGTGGCCATCTCCTGGCGCGATCTGGCCGTCAGCTTCGGTCCCATCATCCTGCTGATCCTGGTGGGCGCATGGCTGGTGATCTGGTTGATCCGGCCTGCGCCGCCCTCTTCCATCACCATTGCCGCCGGTCCCAAGGACAGCAATTTCTGGCGCGTGGCCGAGCGCTACAAGGCTTTGCTGGCGCGCGATGGCATCCGCCTGGACATCATTGAGACGGGCGGGTCGCTGGACAACCTCAAGCGCCTGGCCGATCCGGACCAGAATGTCGATGTGGGGTTCGTGCAGGGTGGCCTGGCCGGCGCGGTGCCGGTTGAATCGCTGGCGCCGCTGGTATCGCTGGGCAGCATTTCCTATGTGCCGGTATCGGTGTATTACCGCGCGCCGCCGCCGCGCGAGGATGGTCGTCCGGCGCCGCTGTTGCGCCAGTTGTCGGAGCTGGCCGGCAAGCGCATCGCCATTGGCGGGCAGGGCAGTGGTTCCAGCGTGCTGGCGGCGACGCTGCTCAAGGCCAATGGCGTGGAGCCCGGCGGCGGTACGCAGCTCTTGAACATCGGCGGTGATGAGGCGGCCCAGGCGCTGACCAGCGGCAAGATCGATGCGGCTTTCCTGATGGGCGATTCGGTGTCGGTGGCAACCATGGGCAAGCTCTTGCGTGCGCCGGGTATCCGGCTGCTGGATTTCTCGCAGGCCGATGCCTATGTGCGGCGTTTCCGTTATCTCAATACTTTGAAGATACCCATGGGCGTGTTCGACCTGGCGCGCAACCTGCCGGCGCGGGATACGCAGCTCATTGCGCCCACGGCCGAACTGGTAGCGCGGGAGGATCTGCACCCGGCGCTCTCGGACCTGCTCATCGCGGCTGCGCGCGAGGTTCACGGCAAGGCCAACGTGCTGCAGAAGGCGGGGGAATTCCCGGCACCGCTGGAGCATGAATATCCGATCAGCGATGATGCCGCGCGCTACTACAAGTCCGGCAAGACTTTCTTTTATCGCACCTTGCCGTTCTGGCTGGCCAGCCTGGTGGACCGTGCGGTGGTGATCGTGCTGCCGGTGATCCTGCTGTTGATTCCGGGAGTGCGCCTGGTGCCGATGCTGTATGGCTGGCGTGTGCGCTCGCGCATCTATCGCTGGTATGGCGAGCTCATTGCGCTGGAGCGCGGCGTGTCGCGGGAGTCGCCCGAGGAACAGGCGGAGATGCTCAGGCGGCTCGACGAGATCGAGACGGCGGTCAATCGCATGAAGATGCCGCTGGCCTTTGCCGACCAGTTCTACGTGTTGCGTGAGCACATCGGCTTCGTCCGTGCCCGGCTGGCAGCGGGTGTGGCCTGAGCGCCACATTGCGGCAGGCTGTACGGGGCAGGGCAGCGGGGCTGTTGTATGCTCGCCATGACGCGACCAGTACTGTATAAAAAATACTGTGTATTCATACAGTACTGTGCTAAAGTGAAGCCTCCTATCGACAAGAAGAGGAATCGCTGCCATGACCCACTTTGATCTTGCTTCCGACGCTCGCTTCGCTGTTGCATCGTCCACCCCGTCTTCGCTGGCCATCCGCCTGGGTCGCCGCGAAATCTTCATCTGCCGTGATACCTACGTGCGCCGTTACCGGGTCAATCCGGTGATCGAGTGCAGCGCGGGCATCGAGCCTGGCCATGTTGAAATCCTGTTGTTGCGCCGCTGGCTGGTGGTGCTGTCGAAGGCGCGCGGCTGATGCGGCGTGCGCTTGACTGGCTGGTGGTGGATGCCCTGGGGAGGGCCGCCGGGGTGGATCAGGCGGTACTGTCTGCGGCTACGGGGGTGGTCTCCGCTGTTGCGGAGGGTGCCGCCGCCAATGACGATTCCATGCTGGGAAACGTCACCAAATGCGTCACCTCCAGCCTGATCCCTATCCATTCGCCGACCGCATGATCGTGATGCGAGGGCACCAGTGAAAGCAGTTGCTGGCCGTTCTCCAGTGCCAGGGTGTAGAGAAATTCCGCCCCCCGGAATGACTTGCGTACTACGCGTGCCTGCAATGGCGAGGCGTCGTCGTGCATCACATCGTCAGCGCGCAGCAGCACATCGACCTGCGTTCCCTCTGCATTGACGGCACCCTCCGGCACCAGGCCGCGCAATAGTCCCGCTGCCGTGCGGACCTCGATGTCTGTCTGGGGCCCGGTGCCCGCCGCAGGCTGCACTTCCCCCCGCAGCAAGACCCCATGCCCGATGAAATCGGCCGCAAAGCGGGTGGCCGGGCGGTGATACAGGGCGTACGGCGTATCCCATTGCTCCAGTCGGCCCTGCCGCATCACGCCCACCACATCGGCCACCGCAAAGGCTTCCATCTGGTCGTGCGTGACCATCAAGGCCGTGGTGCCGGTGCGTTTGAGGATGTCGCGCACGTCATGGGCCAGGCGCTCGCGCAGTTCCACGTCCAGGCTGGAAAACGGTTCGTCCAGCAACAGCAGGCGCGGTTGCGGGGCCAGTGCGCGTGCCAGCGCGATGCGTTGCTGCTGGCCACCGGAGAGCTGGTGCGGGAACTTGCGGCCGGCCTCGGGCAGGCCCACCAGGGCCAGCATCTGCGCCACGATCTCGTCACGCTGCGCACGCGCCATGCCGCGCAAACCAAAGCCGATGTTGGCCGCCACGTCCAGATGCGGGAACAGCGCGAAATCCTGGAACACCATCCCGATGCGCCGCGCCTCGGCCGGCACGCGTACGCCATCGCCTTCCAGCAACTGCCCATCGAGCCGGATGCGGCCCGACTGCGCCGCTTCCAGCCCGGCTACGGCGCGCAACAGGCTGGTCTTGCCGCTGCCGGAGGGGCCAATCAGCGCGCCCAGCTCGCCCGGCTGCAGGCGCAGCGAGACGGCCTCGACGGCAGGGTGGGCAGTGCGGGGATAACGGATGCTGACGTGTTCGACTTCCAGAAACATGGGCAGGCTCGATGAAATGGTTACAATTCGCGTTTGTCTCGGAGTGCGCAGTGTAGCGCATGGACCGCAGACTTCTCCTGGCAATTCTTTCTTCTGGCTGCTTTTCGCTATGCACATCATCGGTTTGCTCGCTGTCCTGATCGCCTTGCCGCTCTTCGGCATCCTCGCTGCCTGGTTCGGTCTGGATGCGGCCGGCATCGACAATCTGCGCCAGCAGATGCAGACCGTGCTGCCCGGCTACCTGGCCACCTCAGGCTGGCTGGCGCTGATGGTGCCGCTGGGGGTGGTCATCGTCGGTGGGGCGGCTGCGGTGACGGTGAGTCTGTTCGAGTTTCGCGGACGGCAGGCGCTGTCCTGGGCCTTGCTCTTGCCGATGGCCATGCCGGCCTACGTGTCGGCTTACGCCTATACCGATTTCCTGCAATACGCGGGCGCGGTGCAGAGCACGCTGCGCGGCTGGTTCCCGGGCTGGCGCATGGACGTGCGCGGCTTGCCGGGGGCGGTGTGCATGTTCGTCTTCACGCTCTACCCCTATGCCTACCTGCTGGCGCGCAATGCGCTCTCCGAGCGCGGCATGCACCTGATGGAGGCCGCGCGCATGCTGGGTACGCCCCTGTCCGAACGCATCCGTCGCGTGGCCTTGCCGCTGGCGCGTCCGGCACTGGCGGCCGGGGCGGCGCTGGCGCTGATGGAGACGCTGGCCGATTACGGGGTCTCGGCCTACTTCGGCCTGACCACCTTCACCACCGGCATCTACAAGGCCTGGGTGGTATTGGATGACCGCATCGCCGCCGCCCAGTACGCTTCGCTGCTGCTGCTTTTCGTGTCGGTCTTGCTGTGGCTGGAGCGGCGCGAGCAGGGCCGCATGCGCTTTGCGGCCACGCGCGGCGCACGCGGCACCGAAGGCGCCGAGGCGCGCCTGCCGCCATTGTCCCCTGCGCAGACGCTGGCGGCCTGGGCGGTATGCGGCTTGCCGGTGCTGCTGGGGTTCGTGCTGCCGGTGGCGATCCTCCTGCAATTGTGGGCCGGGCAGTGGAGCAGCGGCGACGCCGCCATGCCTACCTTCGACCTGGCCCGCTATGCCGGCTGGGTGTGGAACAGTTTCAGATTCGGCGGCATGGCGGCGCTGGCGGCCATCGTGCTGGCGCTGTGCCTGTGCTTCGCGCTGCGCGGCGCGCACCTGCCGCGCCTGCAGGGGCTGGTGCTGCGGCTGACCGCTCGGCTGGCGGGGATGGGCTATGCCATTCCCGGCTCGGTCATCGCGGTCGGCATCCTGCTACCGGTGGCCTGGTTGCAGGCACTGTGGCCGACGGCGGGCCTGGGTGTGCTGCTCACGGCCAGCTCGCTGGGCGTGATCTACGCGTATCTGGTACGCTTCACGGCGGTTGCGGTGCAGTCGGTGGAGTCCGGCTACACGCGCATTCCGGCCAGTCTCGACGAAGCCGCGCGCACGCTGGGCAGTTCGCGCGCGGTGATTGCCTGGCGCCTGCACATGCCGTTGCTGTGGCGCTCGCTGGCGGTGGCGGCGCTGATGGTGTTCGTCGATGTGGTCAAGGAATTGCCGGCCACCTTGCTGTTGCGGCCCTTCGATACCGATACCCTGGCCGTGATCGCGCACAACCTGGCGCGCGACGAGCGTCTGGGCGAGGCGGCGCTGCCCGCCTTGTCCATCGTGCTGGTGGGACTGGCGCCGGTGCTGCTGGTGATGCGGGCGCTCGATGGCCGGCGCCGTGCGGGCTTGCAAAGCGCGCTTCCGCCCGCATAACGCAAAGACGCAAAGACCAACAATGGGCGTAGCCAGGGGGCTGCGGCCACTCTCTGGAGAAACCATGAGCCAATACGATTACGACCTCTTCACCATCGGCGGCGGTTCCGGCGGCGTGCGCGCGGCGCGCTTCGCCGGTCAGGCCGGGGCCCGCGTGGGCCTGGCCGAGAAGGGCGATCTGGGCGGCACCTGCGTCAACGTCGGCTGCATTCCCAAGAAGCTGATGTCCTACAGCGCCCATTTCCACGAGGATTTCGCCGATGCCGCCGGTTACGGCTGGACCTTGCACGGCCAGCCCACCTTCGACTGGTCGGCCCTGATTGCCAACAAGGATCGCGAGATCGCCCATCTCAACGATATCTACCAGCGCCTGCTCGACGGTGCCAACGTGAGCCTGCATCGCGGCTTTGCCACGGTGGAGGATGCGCACACCGTCAGCGTCGAGGGCAAGCGCTTCACTGCCCGCCACATCCTGGTGGCCACCGGCGGCCATCCCGAGAAGCCGCAGATCCCGGGCAGCGAGCTGGGCATCACCTCAGATGATTTCTTCCACCTCAAGGGCCTGCCGAAACGCGCGGTGGTGCTGGGCGGTGGCTATATCGCAGTGGAGCTGGCATCCATCCTGAATGGTCTGGGCACCGAGGTCACGTTGGTCTATCGCCGCGAACGCCTGCTGCGCAACATGGATGCGGACCTGGGTATCCACCTGGCCGATGAAATGGCCAAGAAGGGTATCCGCCTGGTCTTCGATGCCAGCATCGCCGCCATCGAAGCACCCCATGCGGGTGAGGACAGCGTCAAGCAGGTGCGCCTGACCAACGGCGAGACCCTGGCCGCCGAGTGCGTGCTCTTTGCCACCGGACGCACGCCCAATACGCGCGGGCTGGGGCTGGAGAAGGCCGGTGTCACGCTCAAGGACAACGGCGCCGTGGTGGTCAATGAGCAATTCGAGAGCAGCGTCGCCTCGATCCTGGCCGTGGGCGACGTGATCGATCGCGTGGCCCTGACGCCGGTCGCCCTGGCCGAGGCGATGGTGGTGGTGGCGCGTCTGTTCGGCAAGGGCGAACGGGTCATGTCCTATCGCAACATTCCGACAGCAGTCTTCAGTCATCCCAATGTGGGCACCGTGGGACTGACCGAAGAACAGGCGCGTCGCGAGCATGGTGAAGTAAAAATCTTCAGAACGGACTTCAAGCCGCTCAAGAACACCCTCTCGCGCAATACCGAACGCACCTTCATGAAGCTTGTGGTCGATTCCAGGACCGACCGGGTACTCGGCGTCCACATGGTCGGCAGCGATGCCGGCGAAGTGATCCAGGGCTTTGCGGTAGCCCTGCAATGCGGCGCTACCAAGGCGCAGTTCGACAGCACCATCGGCATCCATCCGACCTCGGCCGAGGAGTTCGTGACCATGCGCACACCCGTGGCCTGAGTCCGCCATCGTCGCGCAGAGCAAAAAGGGGATGCAGCCGCATCCCCTTTTTGCATCAGGCCCGATATGCAGGGCTCATCGCCATAGCGCATAGCCGATGCGCAGTTGCGGATGGTCCTTCTGGTTGTAGGTCAGCAGGCTCTCGCCATAGCCGTAGAAGTAGCTGGCCATGAGGTAGCCGGCGGTGCCCGGCAGCAGACGCGAGAGCGGGTAGGTGAGCTGGGTTTCGGCGCTGTACTTGCCACCGAGCTTGCCCTTGCGCAGCGTGGTCGCCACTTCCATTCCATCGGGTTTTCCATAGGCCAGTTTCAGGTCCAGGTGGCCGCGATAGTCGGCGATGTCGGGATTGTCGCGGGTGGGGCCGAGATAGGCATAGACCTTGGGCGCGACCTTGAAGTGATAGTCGTTCAGATTGCCGAAGTTGAAGGTCGGCTCGACGAAATAGGTGTTGATGCTGCGCGAGGCGGTACCGTCGCGGCCATTGGATTCGTGCTCCAGGCCGGTGGCGATGCCGATACGGCTGAAGACGCCGTTCTGGATGCCCACGTCGGGCAGGTAGTAATACAGGCCCGGACGATAGCTGGTATCGCGGAAGGGCGCCGAGGGCGCCGACAGGTCCCATAGCGAGAATTGCGTATAGCCCAGATAGAGATTGTCGAGCAGGCTGCGCGAGCGCGGATCGTCCGGTACGAACACGCGGAACTTGAAACTGAGCTGGAAGCGGGCATTGGTGTCGCCATTGTTGTGGCCCACCGTGAAATACATCGGCTCATTGAAGGACAGCCGACGATTGTTGGAGAGGATGTCTTCGGCCGCCGGGGCGCTGTCGGTGGGCGAGGCATTGGCGCCGGGTGTGAGTACCGTGGCCGAGGGCGCCACCGGTGCCACCTTGCTGGTCGAATCGGCCAGCGGCGTGTTGATCAGGTCGGGCGATTCCGGCAGGGGGCCCAGCGAGGCATCCGGACGTACCACCGCCACCAGCACCGGCGAGGCATCGATGCCGATGGGCTCGATGCGCACCATGCCGCGCAGGCGGCGCGGCAGCTCGCCGCGATACCGTACCTTGCGGAATTGCCCTTGTTTGAGGGTCAGGCTGTCCTCGCCATCGACGCGCCGCAGGGCGATCTGCTGCGGCGGAATCATGTCGGCCGAGGCCGCCACCAGCAGCGTGGCGGGCAACTGGTAAGTGCGTTCGGTCTGCTCATCCTCGGCGACCAGCAGGGTCAGTTCCAGTGGCTTGCTGGCGTCGATACGCTTGGGCGGCTGCACCATCGAGATGCCGGCCTGCGCTGGCGCAGCCAGCCACCAGGGCGCGGCCAGACCGCACAGGGCCAGCATCACGCGGCGCGACAGGCGATTGCGCACTGGCAGACACTCTTTTTCCGGGCGCGGGCGAGATTGGGATAAGCTGAGCATATTGTCCTTGTTGTCAGTTTGTTGTGTTTTGGTGACTTTTTGTTTTGTTGCAGATTGTCCTGTGGCGTGCGGCGCCTGCCAGGCTGCAATGCGCGCACTGCCGTGTGAACAGATCGATGGCATTGCATAAAGTTGCCATTTCATCGTCATCTTCTGCGCATGGGATGCCCGGCATGCGCGCAATATGGGACGGACGATCATTCCGGGTTGCACACGGTCGATGACTGTTGCCGGTATGCCTCGTCCAGGAGACGATTGTTCACCTGAAAATGGCAACATGACAACGGGTATTTCCTGATTGTGTGACAATGCGGCGCCTTCTAAGCTTCATGGCAAGTCGTTCATGTTGCCAAGCTGTCTGCCTTTTTTCCTTTTGGCGACGTTTGCTCAATTGATGTCCTGATACGCACTACCCATCGACATGCTCATCGCTACCTACGACAAGCTGCTGGTTGTCGTCTCGCTGCTGGTTGCCATCCTCGCCTCTTATACGGCGCTGGATATGGCCGAGCGCATCAGTACCACCAGTCACCTGCACTCGCGCGCGGCGCGCTTCTGGCTGACCGGTGGTGCGGTGGCCATGGGCGTCGGTATCTGGTCGATGCACTTCATCGGCATGCTGGCCTTCCGCTTGCCCATCGCGCTGGGCTATGACGCCTGGATCACGCTGCTCTCGCTGCTCATCGCCGTGGCCACCTCCGGCTTTGCGCTGTGGATCGTCACCCGCAGCGAGCTGCCGCTGCGGCGGCTTCTGGGCAGTGCGCTGCTCATGGGCATGGGCATTGCCGGCATGCACTACACCGGCATGGCGGCCATGCGTATGCAGCCCGGTATCGATTACGACCTGGGACTGTTCGCGGCCTCTATTCTGATCGCCGTGGCGGCGTCGGCGGCGGCGCTGTGGATCGCTTTCAGCCTGCGCAGGAATACGCCGCACGTGAGGGCGGCCCGTGCCGGTGCCTCGGTGGTGATGGGCGTGGCCATCGTCGGCATGCACTACACCGGCATGGCGGCCGCCACTTTCCCCATGGGTTCAGTGTGCATGTCCGCGCGCGAGGGCGTGGGCACGGGCTGGCTGGCGATCCTCATCATCGTGGTCACGCTGGCGGTGCTCAGCATCGCCTTGCTGACCTCGGTGCTGGATGCACGGCTGGAGTCGCGCACCGCCAAGCTGGCGCGTTCCCTGGCCGAAGCCAATGAAGAACTGACGCAGATGGTGCTGCACGACCAACTGACCCGGCTGCCCAACCGCACCTTGCTGGAAGACCGGCTGACCCAGGCCATCAACAAGGCCGCGCGCAGCCGGGGACATTTCGCGCTGATGTTCATGGACCTGGATGGCTTCAAGGCCATCAACGATTCGCTCGGCCATCATGTGGGCGACCGCCTGCTGGTGGAGGTGGCGCAGCGTCTGACCGGGGCCATGCGCGCGCATGATACGGTGGCGCGCCTGGGCGGAGACGAATTCGTCATCCTGGTCGAACTGGGCCAGCCGGAAGACGCCATGCCGGTGGCCGAGAAGCTGGTGGAGGTGATCAACCTGCCGTTCCGCCTGGCCGAGCAGGATTTGCGCGTCTCGGCCAGCGTGGGCATTGCCATCTATCCGGAAGATGGCGCCACGCGCCACGACCTGGTCATCAATGCCGATGCCGCGATGTATCACACCAAGCGCGCCGGTCGCAACGGCTACAACTTCTTCGAACCCTCGATGAATGCCAATGCGCAGCACCAGCTGCAATGGCTGCAGGATTTGCGGGTGGCGCTCGAGCGCAAGCAGTTCCGGCTGGTCTACCAGCCCAAGTTCAGCCTGCCCGACGGCCCGGTGCTGGGCGCCGAGGCGCTGTTGCGCTGGCAGCATCCGCAGCGCGGACTGGTGGGGCCGGATGAATTCATCGGCCTGGCCGAGCGCTCCGGCCTCATCATCCCGATCGGCGCCTGGGTGCTGGATGAAGCCTGTCGCCAGATGCACGAGTGGCTGGCCCTGGGTTACACGCACTGGAAGATCGCGGTCAACCTGTCGCCGGTGCAGTTTGCCGATCCGCATCTGCTGGAGGTGGTGTGCGCTGCGCTGGAGAAACACCAGCTGCCGCCTTCGAGCCTGACGCTGGAGGTGACCGAATCGACGGCCATGAGCAATACCGAGCAAAGCCTGCAGACGCTGCAGAAGATCGCCGACCTGGGCGTGGAGATTTCCATCGACGATTTCGGTACCGGCTATTCCAGCCTGCTGTACCTGAAGCGCCTGCCGGCCAATGAATTGAAGATCGATCGCGGTTTCGTGCGCGATCTCAGCGAGGGCACCGAGGATGCCGCCATTGTCTCGGCCATCGTCGCCCTGGGCCGCACGCTGAACCTGCGTATCGTGGCCGAAGGCGTGGAGACCGAGCGCCAGCAGCAGTTCCTGCATGAGGCCGGATGCGACGCCCTGCAGGGCTATCTGCTGGGACGACCGATGGCGCCGGACCTGTTCTTGCAGACCATGCGCGAGCAGCCCCAGGACCAGTCGAGGCTGCCCACGGAGCACGCGCAGCACAAGACGGCGGCCTGAATTCACAAATTGGCCGTGGCATCGCCTGCTATTCCTCGGATTGGAAAAGCGAGCTTGATGCAAAGATCACGACATGGGGAAACGCAAGGCAGGCCAGCGTTTCAGGCAGGCTCCTGAGGGGGAGGTTGGGGCGGACGGCTCGTAGTGGCGTCCGTCCCTTTTTGTTGTGCGTGCCTGACGAGTGCGTCAAACGGGCCTCACAGCACCTTGCCCGGATTCATCAGGTGCTGCGGGTCCAGCGCCTGCTTGATGGCGCGCATCAGGCGCAATTCCACCGGCGACTTGTAGCGCAGGATTTCCTCGCGCTTCAAGGCCCCCAATCCGTGCTCTGCCGAGATCGAGCCGCCGAAGCGGTCCACGCTGTCATGCACCACGCGGTTGATGTCGCCCTGGCGCGCCAGGAAGTCGGCATCGGCCACGCCCAGCGGCGGCGAGACGTTGTAGTGCAGGTTGCCATCGCCCAGGTGGCCGAAACTGACCATGCGGCAACCCGGCGCCGTCTCCTGCACCAGGGCGTCGGTCACTTCCATGAAGTCGGCGATGCGCGAGATCGGCACCGAGATGTCGTGCTTGATGTTCTTGCCTTCATGCGCCTGCGCCATCGAGATGCTTTCGCGCAGTCGCCACAGCGACCGGGATTGCGCCAGCGAGGCGGCGATCACGGCATCGTCGACCAGCCCCTCGTCGAGGGCCTCGCCGATCAGGGTTTCGAAGAGGGTGCGGGCGTGTTCTTCGGATTCGTTGTCCGACAGTTCCAGCAGGACGTATTGCGGATGCGCCTGCGCAAAGGGCAGGCGCTGCTCGGGGAAATGCTTGCAGACCAGTTGCAGGCAGAAGTGCGACATCAGTTCGAATCCGGTGAGCGCCGAGCCGCAGCGCGCTTGCGCCCGCTGCAACAGCTGCAAGGCCTGCGCCGGGGTCTGCAGCGCCACCAGGGCAGTCAATTGCGCGCGCGGTTGCGGGAACAATTTGAGCACGGCAGCGGTGATGATGCCCAGCGTACCTTCGGCGCCGATGAAGAGGTCGCGCAGGTCGTAGCCGGTATTGTCCTTGCGCAGGCCCTTGAGGCTGCTCATGACTTCGCCCGCGGCCGTGACCACTTCCAGCCCCAGGCACAGTTCGCGCGTGTTGCCATAGCGCAGCACGCCGGTGCCACCGGCATTGGTGGAGAGATTGCCGCCGATGGTGCAACTGCCTTCGGCCGCCAGCGACAGCGGGAACAGACGCTGCACCGCCGCCGCCTGCTCCTGCAGGTGTTGCAGCACGCAACCGGCTTCCACCGTCATCGTATTGTTGACCGGGTCGACCGCGCGGATGCGGTTCAGGCGGCGCAGCGACAGTACCACGGCATTGCCCTGCTGGTCGGGCACGCTGCCCAGCACCAGGCCGGTATTGCCGCCTTGCGGCACCAGCGGCACGGCGTGGCGGGCGCACAGCTGCACCAGCGCCGCCACTTCGGCGCTATCGGCCGGACGCAACACGGCCAGGGCGCGCCCGGTGTAGCGGCCGCGCTGATCGGTCAGGTAGCCGGCGGTGTCGGCAGCATCGGTGAGGACATGGGCGGCGCCGATGGCGGCCCGGCAGGCATCGAGGAATTCAGTCATGAAAGCGGCGCGCGCCACCTTGAGTGGCGCGCCTTGGTCGGGACAGAGGTGCTTACTGGGAGGCTTTCTGGATCGCCTGGCGGGCGATTTCCTTGGCGGCCTTCTTGAACGGATGCAGATAGGCCAGTGCGCAGAAGAAATACAGCGTCGTCAGCGCCACTTCCACCCAGGCCAGCATGGCCGAGGTGTGCACGCTGTCGCTGGTGGCGCGTACCAGGCCTTCGGCCAGGTAGACCAGGATCAGCATGGAGGACCATTGCAGCGTGTAGACATCGCGCTTCAAGACCCCGCGCAGCGGCAGCAGCAGCGGCAATACCTTCAACACCATCCATGAGCCGCCCGGTCGCAGCGGCGCCAGCACCAGTTCCCACGCCAGGCAGAGCAGGATCAGGGCGATCAGACCGGAGCTGGCTCCGAGATGGAAGTAGCGCGCATGGCTGTTCATGATGGTCTCCGTAATTTGATGGCGTTTTCTGCCAGCCGTTTGCCCAGCGCGATGGCCAGAGAGCGCGAGTCGTCCGACAGCGGCTGGTTGCCGTTGACGCCCGCCCAGTGGCTGGCGCCGTAAGGCGTGCCGCCGCTGGAAGTGTTCATCAGTTCGGGATGCGAATAGGGCAGGCCCACGATGAGCATGCCATGGTGCAGCAGCGGCAGCATCATGCTCAAGAGCGTCGATTCCTGGCCGCCATGCAGACTGCCGGTCGAGGTGAAGACGCAGGCCGGCTTGCCCGCCAGGGTGCCTGAGAGCCATTGCGGCGAGGTGCCGTCCCAGAAATACTTCATGGCGGAGGCCATGTTGCCAAAGCGCGTGGGCGAGCCCAGGGCCAGGCCGTCGCACTCGGCCAGGTCGGTGGCTTCCACGTAGGGCGCGCCGGATGCAGGGACGTCCGGTTCCACCGCCTCGGTGACGGTGGAGACCGCCGGCACGGTGCGCAGGCGGGCGTCGCAGCCGGGCACGCTTTCCACACCCTGGGCGATCAGCTCGGCCAGCTTGCGGGTGGCGCCATGGCGCGAATAGTAGAGCACCAGGATGGTGGCGTTGGAAGAAGCGTTCACGGCAATCGCAGTCGGGGAGGTGTTCATGTGACTTATTATATTTCCGTTCTTTTGTACCCAGACAGCAGGAAAAGGCAGTGTAGATCAGCTTTTTCTTCATCTGTACTTCATCTACACCAAGAGGAAGCAGAAACTTTCTTCCCCCTGTGCGTTTTTGCGGGATTTTGCCGTCCGCTTGGGCGATAATCGCCAAACTTGCCGTCATGCGGCGTGATTCAACCCCGATGGGACGGCGCATCTGCTGGTGCGGCGTCCCCGATGAAGTCGAACGGATGTCTTCTTTGCGTATTTCCTTGTCCCGTATGCGTGGTCTGACCCGTGAACAGTTCCGCGACCTGTTGCGCTTCGCCGGCCAGCGGCTGCGCGAGGACCGCCTGCCGCAAGTGGCCGGCAGCCTGACCTTCACCACCATCCTCTCGCTGGTGCCGATGCTAACCATCGCGCTGGCGCTGTTTACGGCCTTCCCGCTGTTCTCGACCTTCCGCGCCTCGCTGGAAGCCTATTTCGTCGACAATCTCATGCCCAAGGGCGTAGCCAACACCATTCTCGGCTACCTGAACCAGTTCGCCGCCAAGTCGGCGCGCATCTCGGCCGTGGGCGGGGTGCTGCTGATCCTGACGTCGGTCTTGACCATGTCCACCATCGAGAGCGTGTTCAACCAGATCTGGCGCGTCAAGAAGTCGCGTCCGCTGGTACAGCGGGTGCTGGTGTACTGGGCCATCATCACGCTGGGGCCGTTGCTGATCGGGGTCTCCATCAGCGTGACCTCGTATCTTTCAAGCGCCACCGGCGGCGCCGTCAGAAGCCTGCCGTGGCTGGGGGCGAGCTTCTATACCCTGGTCTCGCTGATGTTCTCCACGCTGGCCTACACGCTGCTCTACAGCACCGTGCCCAACCAGACCGTGGACTGGCGCGATGCGGCCGCCGGCGGCCTGTTGGCCGGTATCGGCCTGGAAATCGCCAAGCGGCTCTTCGCCGCCTACATCCTGCAGTTCCCGACCTACACCATGGTCTATGGCACGGTGGCGGTGCTGCCGATCTTCCTGGTGTGGATCTACATGATGTGGATGATCACCCTCTTCGGTGCACTGCTCACGGCAGCATTGCCAGTGGTGCGTTATGAGCGCTGGTGGCACGTGCCCTCACCGGGCGCGGAATTCATCGATGCGGTCAAGGTCCTGAAATTCCTGCATGCGGCGCGGGTGGGCGTGGAGTCCGCCGTGGTCAGCATGGATGAGGTGCGCCGCGCCACCAGGCTGGGGCTGGGAGAACTGCAGCAACTGCTCTCGCGCATGAGCGAAGAGGGCTGGGTGGCCTCGGTCAAGCCCGATGCGGACAGCCGCAACCGTCGCGGCTGGAACCGCCGCATCACCGATGACATGGACCGCTGGACGCTGGTGGCCAATCCCGGCACCATCCAGCTGGCGCGGGTGTATCGCCTGTTCGTGTTCGACCCGGCGGTACTGGCCCAGGCCGGTGAGGAAGAAGCCCTGGTGAGCCGGGTGGAAGAAGCCATCAATACCGTGCTGGGGCAATCGCTGCAACAGTATTGCCAGGCTGGCCGGGAGGCCGAGCAGGAGGTCGCGGCGACCGTGGCCGCCATGCCCCACGCAGCCGTACCGCTGGAAGCGCGGCGGCGCCTGTGGGAAAGATGAGGCGACCCGAGACCAGCCCCCCGGATCGGCCGATGTTGGCTCTGATATGAAGTTTTCTAAAACGAGACTTGTCCGGTCAGCATTTGCCAGTACATCACCCAATCCCCCATGAAGGAATAGACCGGATGACGGAAGGTGGCCGGCTGGTTCTTCTCCACCATGAAATGCCCGACCCAGGCAAAACCGTAGCCGCAGAACAGTGCCACCGCCAGCCACCACCACTGATGCGTGATCAGCAGCAGCAACAGGCTCAGCAGCGCCAGCGTCGACCCGAGGAAATGCAGCTGCCGGTTGACCCGGTGCGCGTGCTCGCTCAGGTAGGTCGGATAGAACTCGCTGAAACTGGCGTAATGGCGTTCGGGCAGGGTGGCAGCCATGGTCTTCTCCGGAGAGTCCTGACCTCTCCAGATTAGTCAGCAGCGCGCTCGTTTGCAATCCTTGTGCTGAAGCAAGCTTCAGCTATCAAATGCAAATTCTGTACGGAAATACTGCGCAGCAGCGTCTTTGCGGGTTGCCCAAATGTCGCCCTTGCCCGTACCATGTGTTTTCCTTCCTGCAAAGCAGGCGTGGAGGAGGCATCCAGAGCGGCTGCGGTCAGGATCAGTTATCCTGTTGCCCCCATGAATTGGATTTTCCCGGCGTCATCGCCTACAGTCAAAACAGCTTCATATAACCAAACCAGGACGACATCATGAAAGTCTCTGAAATCCTCAAGGTCAAAGGCAACATCCTCTTCACCGTCACGCCGGATACCCCGATTCAGGAGGCCGTGGCCGCCATGGCCGAGAAAGACATCGGCTCGCTGGTCGTCATGGAATACGGCGACCTGGTCGGCATGCTGACCTTCCGCGAAGTGCTGCTGACGCTGCACAAGAACGGTGGCGAGCTGGGCGGCTCGACCGTGCGCAAGCACATGAACGATGCGCCCATCACCGTGACCCCCGATACCGACCTCAACGAAGTGCGCCGCATCATGCTGGAAAAACACGCGCGCTACGTGCCGGTGATGGAGGCGCGCACGGTGCTGGGCGTGATGTCCTTCTACGACGTGGCCAAGGCGGTGCTGGATGCGCAGGGTTTCGAGAACAAGATGCTCAAGGCCTACATCCGCGACTGGCCGGCCGAGGAAGAAGAGCGCGAAGGCAACAGCTGAGCCTCTGGTGTTGCTCCGGGAGTCCCCGCCTGCCCGGTGCAGGCGGCGCTGTCATGACCGTTCCTGCTGGAGCGGTTTTTTATTGTTCCGCGCTTCCTGCCCTTTGGTGTTGTTGTCAATCCTGTCTGATGCAGCGTAGGCTGCCCGCTTTCTCCCTCACCTGATTGCCCATGCAAAAGAACAGCCAGTTCACGCTTTTCACTCAACGGCGCTTCGCTCCCTTCTTCTGGACCCAGTTCCTCGGCGCCCTGAATGACAACGTGTTCAAGACGGCGCTGCTGACCATCCTCACCTATGACGCGCTGGCGTGGACGGACATGGATCCGGGCCTGCTCAACAACCTCATTCCGGGTTTGTTCATCCTGCCGTTCTTCCTGTTCTCGGCCACCTCCGGCCAACTGGCCGACAAGCTGGAAAAGGGCAGGGTGGCGCGCTTCGTGAAGCTGCTCGAAATCGCCATCATGGGCATCGCCGCCTATGGCTGGATGACGCATCACCTGTGGCTGCTCATTGCCGCAGTGGTCGGCATGGGCATCCATTCCACTCTGTTCGGACCGGTGAAATACGCCTATTTGCCGCAGCAGTTGAGGCGCGAGGAGCTGGTGGGCGGCAATGGTCTGATCGAGATGGGTACCTTCGTCGGCATCCTGCTGGGCGAAATCCTGGGCGCGGTGCTGGTGGTACACAAGCCCTGGGGCCTGCACCTGGTGGCCGGCATCACCATCGGCATTGCCGTGCTGGGCTGGCTGGCGAGCCTGCGCATTCCGCTCTCGCCGGCCCCCGTGCCGGAGTTGAAGGTGAACTGGAATCCCTTCACCGAGACCGTGCGCAACATCGGTTTTTCGCGCCGCAACCGGCCGGTGTTCCTGTCGCTCTTGGGCAATTCCTGGTTCTGGTTCTATGGCGCCATCATGCTGGCGCAATTCCCGGTCTACGCGAAGAATTACCTGCATGGCGACCACAGCGTCTTCGTGCTGCTGCTGGCGGTGTTCTCGGTCGGTATCGGCGTCGGTTCGCTGCTGTGCGAGCGGCTCTCCGGCCACAAGGTGGAAATCGGGCTGGTGCCCTTCGGCTCGATTGGCCTCTCGGTGTTCGGGCTGGAACTGTATTTCGCCAGTCAGGCGTACGTCACTCCATCGGCCATGCTGGACCTGGGCGGCTTCCTGGCGCAGGGCGGCAGCTGGCGCATTCTGGTCGATTGCCTCGGCATCGGCCTGTTCGGCGGGCTCTACATCGTGCCGCTGTTTGCGCTCATCCAGACCCGCTGCGACCCGGCCCACGTCTCCCGCACCATCGCCGGGATGAACATCATGAATGCGCTCTTCATGGTGGTGTCGGCCCTGGTGGCGATGGTGTTGTTGAAGGCGGGGCTGACCATTCCGCAGATCTTCCTGGCCACGGCCATCATGAATGGCGTGGTGGCGGTCTACATCTTCTCGCTGGTGCCGGAGTTCCTGATCCGCTTCCTGGCCTGGATCCTGATCCATACCTTCTATCGCGTGCGCATCATCAATGGCCAGGCCATTCCTGAGGAGGGGCCGGCGGTGCTGGTGTGCAATCACGTCAGCTACGTGGATGCGATCGCCATCATG
The DNA here is from genome assembly GCF_057809315.1 of Herbaspirillum sp. FG34. NCBI lineage: Bacteria > Pseudomonadati > Pseudomonadota > Betaproteobacteria > Burkholderiales > Oxalobacteraceae > Herbaspirillum > Herbaspirillum sp. FG34. The sequence goes on from NZ_JBMDJS010000011.1 coordinate 80,294, forward strand.
GCGGCCAGCCCGCGTCCGGTGCGCTTCGTGATGGATCACCAGATCTTCAGGATTCCGGTGATGTCCTGGCTGTTCCGCAACGTGCGGGCCATCCCGATTGCACCGGTCAAGGAAGACCCGTGGCTGACCGAAAAAGCCTTCGTCGATATCGCCCAGGCCCTGCATGAAGGGGAGCTGGTGTGCATCTTCCCGGAAGGCAAGCTGACCCGCGATGGCGAGATCAACCCCTTCAAGGGCGGCGTGCAGAAGATCATCGACCGCAGCCCGGTGCCGGTCTTGCCCATGGCCTTGCGCGGGCTGTGGGGCAGCCTGTTCTCGCGCGACCCCAGCAATCCGGTGGCGCGCACCTTCAAGCGCGGACTGTTCTCGCGCCTGGAATTGGCAGTGGGCGAGCCGATCGCGCCCGCAGCGGTCAGCCCGGAGGGCCTGCAGGAGCAGGTCAGGGTGCTGCGCGGCGACTGGAAATAAGCCTGCCGGGGCGAGCGCGCCGCCTGGCGCGGCTCGTCGGCAGCCCCCGAGGCTGGTAGAATCGCGGCTTCCCCCAATTTTTGCGCGAATTCCATCATGTCCGGCAATACCTTCGGCACGCTCTTCACCGTCACCACTTTCGGCGAATCCCACGGCCCGGCCATCGGCTGCGTGATCGATGGCTGTCCCCCAGGCATGACGCTGTCCGAAGCCGATATCCAGCCGGAACTGGACCGCCGCCGTCCCGGCACCTCGCGCCACGTGACCCAGCGTCAGGAGCCGGATACGGTGGAGATCCTCTCCGGCGTCTACGAAGGCAAGACCACCGGCACCCCGATTGCGCTCTTGATCCGCAACCAGGACCAGCGCAGCAAGGACTACGGCAATATTCTGGAGACCTTCCGTCCCGGTCATGCCGACTACACCTACTGGCACAAGTACGGCATCCGTGATCCGCGCGGTGGCGGTCGTTCCTCGGCGCGCCTGACGGCCCCCGTAGTGGGCGCGGCGGCCATCGCCAAGAAGTGGCTGTTCGAGAAGTACGGCACCACCTTCAAGGGCTGCATGAGCCAGCTGGGCGAGATCGCCATTCCCTTCGAGTCCTGGGAACACGTGCCCGACAACCCCTTCTTTGCCGCCAACGCCAGCATCATCGGGCGCTTGGAAGACTACATGGATGCCTTGCGCAAGGACGGTGACTCCATCGGTGCGCGCATCGACGTGGTGGCGCAGAACGTCCCGGTGGGACTGGGCGAGCCGCTGTACGACAAGCTCGATGCCGAGATCGCCTATGCGCTCATGGGCATCAATGCCGTCAAGGGCGTGGAGATCGGTGCCGGTTTCGCTTCGGTGGCGCAAAAGGGCTCCGAGCACGGTGATGCGCTGACCCCGCAAGGCTTCGTCGGCAACAATGCCGGCGGCATCCTGGGCGGCATCTCGACCGGTCAGGACATCACGGCCTCCATCGCCATCAAGCCGACCTCCAGCATCCGCACGCCGCGCCCGTCCATCGACAAGAACGGCCAGCCGATCTCGGTGGAAACCTTCGGTCGCCACGATCCTTGCGTGGGCATCCGTGCTACGCCCATTGCCGAAGCCATGCTGGCGCTGGTGTTGATGGATCACGCCCTGCGTCATCGCGCACAATGCGGCGATGTGAAGGTGGAGACCCCGGCCCTGCGCTGACAGGCCGGGCAGCCTTGCCAGCAAGCCGGCCATCGCGCATGCGGTCGCCGGTTTTTTCTTGTCTGAAACAATTTGCAAAGAGCCGGGTCGAAGCGGCTCAAGGCTGACTGGCGGCAGCACGCACGCCGGCAGACCGACCCCGGGATCAAGATCAATTATTCAATGGAGGCGGGCATGAAGCTCAACCCTATCGTCAAGAACAGCCTGTTGGCCGCAGCCCTGGTGGGCCTGGTGGCCTGCGAAACCGTACAGACCACCCAGGGTGGTGCCGTCGGCATCGACCGCAAGCAGCAGATGCTGGTGTCCTCGGCCGAGATGGAGGCCGCCTCCACCAAGGAATACGCCCAGGTACTGGCCGAAGCCAAGAGCAAGGGCCTGCTCAATCGCAATGCGGCCCAGGTGCGACGCGTGCGCACCATTGCCAGTCGCCTGATCCCGCAGACTGGGGTGTTCCGCCCGGATGCCTTGAAGTGGAACTGGGAAGTCAACGTACTGAGCTCCGACGAGACCAATGCCTGGTGCATGCCCGGTGGCAAGATCGCGGTCTACACCGGCCTGATCGACAAGCTCAAGATCACCGACGATGAGCTGGCCGCCGTCATGGGCCACGAGATCGCCCACGCCCTGCGTGAACACGCCCGCGAGCGCGCTTCGCAGCAGGTGGTGGCCAATTCGGCCATCTCGATTGGCGCGGCGCTGCTGGGGCTGGGCGATGTCGGCAAGCAGGGCGGGCAATACCTCTACATGGGCCTGATGGGCTTGCCCAATTCGCGCGCCAATGAAACCGAGGCCGACCGCATCGGCGTGGAACTGGCTGCGCGCGGCGGCTATGACCCCAAGGCCGCCGTCACGCTGTGGCAGAAGATGGCCAGCCTGGGCGGCGACGAGCCGATGAAGTTCATGTCCACCCACCCCTCCAGCAGCGAGCGCATCGCCGACCTGACGGTCTACGCCCAGCGCGTGGAGCCGCTGTACCAGCAGACCCGCAAGCACTGATCCGGGCTGTCCTGCCTGGCGAGCCACCGGCATTTCTTCCAGCTCCGGAAGAAATGCCGGTTTTTTCATGGCTGCCGCACTTGCTGCGCTTTTTCTGCTGCTTTGCAGCATTATTCCCTGTTGTTGCGACGCGGCGGAAAACACGGCGGGGAGGTCAGACCTGTCGCTTTATGGCATAATCAAAAGCTATTTTTCCCGTTCAGCATCCCTTTTTCGATTCCGCCGGACCGCAACATGCTCAAGACGCTCTACGACAAACTCTGGGAGTCGCACGTCGTTCATACGGAAGATGACGGTACCGCCATCCTGTATATCGACCGCCACCTGCTCCATGAAGTGACCAGCCCGCAAGCCTTCGAAGGCCTCAAGCTAGCCGGTCGCCAACCCTGGCGGAACTCGGCCAACCTGATGGTGGCGGACCACAACGTCCCCACCACCGACCGCGCCCAAGGCATCGCCGACCCCATCTCGCGCCTGCAGGTCGAAACCCTGGATGGCAACGCAAAAGAATTCAGCCTGACGTACTTCGGCATGAACGACAAGCGTCAAGGCATCGTGCACGTGATCGGCCCCGAACAGGGCGCCACCTTGCCGGGCATGACGGTGGTCTGCGGTGATTCGCACACTTCCACCCACGGCGCGTTTGCCGCGCTGGCCCACGGCATCGGCACCTCAGAAGTCGAACACGTGCTGGCCACGCAGACCCTGTTGGCGCGCAAGTCCAAGGCCATGCTGGTGCAGGTCGATGGCGCGCTGCCCGCTGGCGTGACCGCCAAGGACATCGTGCTGGCCGTGATCGGCAAGATCGGTACCGCAGGCGGCACCGGCTACGCGATCGAATTCGCTGGCTCGACCATCCGCTCGCTGTCCATGGAAGGCCGCATGACGGTCTGCAACATGGCCATCGAAGCAGGCGCCCGTGCCGGCATGGTGGCCTTCGACGACACCACGCTGGAATACCTGAAGGGTCGTCCCTTCTCGCCCTCCGGCCCGCACTGGGAGCGCGCCGTCTCGTACTGGCGCATGCTGCATTCGGACCCGGGCTCCAGATTCGACATGGTGGTGACCCTGAACGCCGCCGAGATCAAGCCGCAAGTCACCTGGGGCACTTCGCCCGAGATGGTGGTGGCGGTCGACGCCCGCGTCCCCGATCCCGACAAGGAAAAGGATCCGACCAAGCGCGACGGCATGGAAAAGGCGCTGGCCTACATGGCCTTGAAGCCCAATACCCCCATTGAAGATATCCGCATCGACAAGGTCTTCATCGGTTCCTGCACCAACTCCCGCATCGAAGACCTGCGCGAAGCTGCCAAGGTCGTGCGCGGCAAGTTCCGCGCCTCCAATGTCAAGCTGGCGATGGTGGTGCCGGGTTCCGGTCTGGTCAAGGAGCAGGCTGAACGTGAAGGCCTGGACAAGATCTTCCGCGATGCCGGTTTCGAATGGCGCGAACCGGGCTGCTCCATGTGCCTGGCCATGAATGCCGACCGCCTGGAACCGGGCGAGCGCTGCGCTTCGACCTCGAACCGCAATTTCGAAGGTCGTCAGGGTGCCGGTGGTCGTACCCACCTGGTGAGCCCGGCCATGGCAGCTGCAGCGGGCATTGCCGGTCATTTCGTGGATGTGCGTTCGCTGTAATCCCCTGCTTGTGTGAATCTTTTCGAGAGGACAAACATGAAAAAAATCTCCACTCTGGTTCTGCTGGCCGTCACCCTGGGTGCGCTGGCCGGTTGCAATACCGTCAATGGTTTCGGCAAGGATGTCGAAAAGGTCGGCGAAAAGATGCAGGACGCCAGCAAGAAATAAGCAGCAATCAGCAGGATCAGATAGTGCAAGGCTGCGGCCAGTGTGCCGCAGCTTCAGTTTTTGAACAGGAAAGAGGAAGGGCAGGGCAGCGTCACCGCCCCGCCGACCCAAGGTCAAGCTCATGAATAAATTTATCGTGCATGAAGGACTGGTGGCGCCGCTGGATCGCGCCAACGTCGATACCGATGCGATCATCCCCAAGCAGTTCCTGAAGTCGATCAAGCGCAGCGGCTTCGGCCCCAACCTGTTCGACGAATGGCGTTACCTGGACCATGGCGAGCCGGGCATGGACAACAGCAAGCGTCCGCTCAATCCCGATTTCGTGCTCAACCAGGAGCGCTATCAGGGTTCGTCCATCCTGCTCTCGCGCAAGAACTTCGGCTGCGGCTCCTCGCGTGAACACGCGCCGTGGGCGCTGGACCAGTACGGCTTTCGCGCCGTGATCGCGTCCAGCTTCGCCGACATCTTCTTCAACAACTGCTACAAGAACGGGCTGCTGCCCATCGTCCTGAGCGAGCAGCAGGTCGATCACCTGTTCAATGAAGTCAAGGCCTTCCCGGGCTATCGACTGGTCATCGACCTGGAAAAGCAGACCGTCAGCACCACCAATGGCAGTGCCGTCTATCCGTTCGAGATCAGCGAATTCCGCAAGTACTGCCTGTTGAACGGCTTCGACGACATTGGCCTGACCCTACGCAAAGCCGACACCATTCGTGCCTACGAAGAGAAACACCTGCACGAACAGCCCTGGCTGAGCAACACGATCTGAAGTGATCGTCGAGACAACAGCAAAGGGCGGTCAGATGGCCGCCCTTGTCGTTACTATTCCAAGAACGCTGGAAACACTGAGAAAGAGAAGCCATGAAGATTGCTATCCTGCCGGGTGACGGCATCGGTCCTGAAATCGTCGACGAAGCCGTCCGCGTGCTCAACGCCCTGGACGAAAAGTTCGAAATGGAAACCGCCCCCGTCGGCGGCGCCGGCTATGAAGCCCACGGCCACCCGCTGCCGGACGGCACCCTGAAGCTGGCCAAGGAAGCTGATGCCATCCTCTTCGGTGCCGTGGGCGACTGGAAGTACGACAAGCTGGAACGCGCCCTGCGCCCCGAGCAAGCCATCCTGGGCCTGCGCAAGCACCTGCAGCTGTTTGCCAACTTCCGCCCGGCGATCTGCTATCCGGAACTGACCGGCGCTTCTTCGCTGAAGCCCGAGCTGGTGGCCAACCTGGACATCCTGATCGTGCGTGAACTGAACGGCGACATCTATTTCGGCCAGCCGCGCGGCATGCGCGAGGCACCGGACGGTCCGTTCAAGGGTTCGCGTGAAGGATTTGATACCATGCGCTATTCGGAACCGGAAATCCGCCGCATCGCCCACGTCGCCTTCCAGGCCGCCGCCAAGCGCGGCAAGCGCCTGTGCAGCGTGGACAAGGCCAACGTGCTGGAAACCTTCCAGTTCTGGAAGGACATCGTCACCGAAGTCGGCAAGGAGTACCCGGACGTCGAGCTGTCGCACATGTACGTGGACAACGCCGCCATGCAGCTGGTGAAAGCCCCGAAGAACTTCGACGTCATCGTCACCGGCAACATGTTCGGCGACATCCTCTCGGACGCGGCGGCGATGCTGACCGGTTCCATCGGCATGTTGCCCTCGGCCTCGCTGGATGCCAACAACAAGGGCCTGTATGAACCTTCGCACGGTTCGGCACCCGACATCGCGGGCAAGGGCATCGCCAATCCGCTGGCGACCATCCTGTCGGCAGCGATGATGCTGCGCTTCTCCTTGAACCGTGCCGAGCAAGCCGACCGCATCGAGAATGCAGTGAAGAAAGTGCTTGCGCAAGGTCTGCGCACCGCCGATATTTATGAAGAAGGCTGCACCAAGGTCAACACCCAGCAGATGGGGCAAGCCGTGGTCAAGGCCCTCGCCTGAGATCAACGTCGCCTGGCGTGCCCCAACCGGTGCGGCCGGGTGCTTGAAATGCCGGATGGTCCGGCGCAATTGTGTTCAATCTGATTTGTTCACCATGGAAGTTCTAAATAGGGAAAGATGATGAAACTGGTTGGTTTGGTTGGCTGGCGTGGAATGGTGGGTTCGGTCCTGATGCAGCGCATGCAGGACGAAGGTGATTTCGATCACATCGAACCGGTGTTTTTCTCGACTTCGAATGCGGGCGGCAAGGCGCCGTCGTTTGCCAAAAAGGAAACGACGCTGAAAGACGCCAACAGCATTGAAGAGCTGAAGAAATGCGACATCATCATCACCGCACAAGGCGGCGACTACACCAATGAGATCTTCCCCAAGCTGCGCGCCGCTGGCTGGGATGGCTACTGGATCGACGCTGCTTCCTCGCTGCGCATGAAGGATGACGCCGTCATCGTGCTGGACCCGGTCAACAACAACGTCATCAAGGATGCGCTGGCCAAGGGTGTGAAGAACTACATCGGCGGCAACTGCACCAACTCCATCCTGTTGATGGGCGTGGGCGGCCTGTTCAAGGAAGGTCTGGTCGAGTGGGTCAGCTCCATGACCTACCAGGCAGCCTCCGGCGGCGGCGCCAATCACATGCGCGAGCTGTTGAAGGGCATGGGCGTCATCAACGCGGCCGTGGCCGACGAGCTGGCAACCCCGTCCTCGGCCATCCTGGACATCGACCGCAAGGTTGCCAAGACCATCCGTGAAGACGTGCCGACCGAATTCTTCGGCGCGCCTCTGGCCGGCGGCCTGATCCCCTGGATCGACGCCCAGCTGGAAAACGGCCAGTCCAAGGAAGAGTGGAAGGGCCAGGCTGAAGTCAACAAGATCCTGGGCAACGAGCAGATCATCCCGGTCGATGGCCTGTGTGTGCGTATCGGCGCCATGCGCTGCCACAGCCTGGCGCTGACCATCAAGTTGAAGCGCGACCTGCCCCTGGCTGACATCGAGTCCATCATCCGTGCCGGCAACCCTTGGGTGAAGTGGGTCCCCAATGACCGCGCCATCACGGTCAAGGAACTGACCCCGGCGGCCATCACCGGTGGCCTGGAAATCGGCGTGGGCCGTGTGCGCAAGCTCAACCAGGGCCCGGAATACATCTCCGCCTTCGTCATCGGCGACCAGCTGCTGTGGGGCGCGGCCGAACCGCTGCGCCGCATGTTGCGCATCATCCTGGGCAACCTGGAGTGATGTCGGCGACCGGGAAAAATCCCGGTCGGTTGCGCCGCGGCGTTGCTGCAATGCGAATAGGACTTGCCTTACGCGTTGTCAGTCTGCAACAATAGCCCGCCAGCGTCCATGCGAATGGATGCTGGCGGGTTTTTCTCATCTTGAGAAAGTAAGTACACTTGCGGGTGTAAGTTCTTGATGTTAATTTGAAAAGCCAATTCATTTCATGAAAGCCAACATGTGGCAGCGCCCTAGCAGAGCGCCTGCTGGATTTGATGAAATGGATCTGCTCCGGACCGCTGGCCTGCAAGAAAAGGCGTGACAACAGCAAGCCAGCACGGACCGGAGTGGCGCGGGCCGGCTGCACAGGCCGCGCGGCATCTGCCCCATTCACGGATCTGTAGGGCATTTCCAGGCCAGTACCGGCTTGAACGCCAGCGTGACGGGTTTGAAGCGCAACGTTTCTCTAAGCCAAACAAAACATGCCTGTACATACCAACAAGAAGCTTCCCTTGTCCCGGATGAAGACCCTGAGCGCCGCCATTGCCCTGGCCATGGCCTTGCCGCTGGGGGCGCATGCTGCGGCCCTGGGCAAGCTGACCGTGCTTTCGTCGCTGGGCCAGCCCTTGCGCGCCGAGATCGAGGTGACTGCCGTGAGTGCCGACGAAGCCGGCAAGCTCACCGCGCGCCTGGCACCGGCCGACGCCTTCCGCCGCGCCAACATGGACTACAACCCGGTGTTGAGTTCTCTGTCCATCGTGCTGGAACAGCGCCAGGGGCGGCATGTGATCCGCATCAGTTCGTCCCAGCCGGTCAGCGATCCCTTCGTCGACCTGCTGCTGGAGCTCGATTCCGGTCAGGCCCGGCAACTGCGTGAATACACCTTCCTGCTGGATCCGCCCGACAGCAAGACCCCGCGCAATGCCCAGGTGGCACCGCTGACGCCGAGCAATGCGGAGGCCGCTGCGGCCGCTGCCGCACCAGCAGCGGCAAGTGCTGCGCCGGCCCCGGCCCCAGCACCAGCACCGACCGCAACGGCAGCGCCTGCTGCGGCGGAACCTCCGCCTGCTGCGGCCCCCAGTGCGGCGATCCCGTTCAGTAGCGAAGAGCCGACCAGCACCATCGTGCAGCGTCCCGCTCCTTCCGCTCTGGCTGAAGAACTGATCCGTCGCCAGCAGGCCTCGCCCGAAAATACGCCGGCTTCGGCCAGCCCCGGTGCGATGGCGGCGGCACCGGCAGGCCCCGCCGCCTCCGGCAGCGTCGCGGCACCCGCTGCGGCGCCTGCGAGCGCTGGCAAGAGCGGCGACTACCGCGTCAAGCCCGGTGACACGCTCAGTGCCATCGCCACGCGCAACCAGCAGGCCAATGTCTCGCTGGACCAGATGCTCATTGCGCTGTACCGGGCCAATCCCGATGCCTTCCAGGGCAACAACATCAACCGCCTGCGCGCGGGCAAGATCCTGTCCATCCCCGACCAGCCGACGGCGGCGGCAGTGGACCGCGACGAGGCACGCAGCATGGTGGTCGCACAAGCCCAGGACTTCAACGCCTATCGCAACAAGCTGGCGGGCCAGGTCGCCAATGGGCCGGCCGGCAAGGCTGGCAGCAACCGCCAGAGTGGCGGTGGCAAGATTACGGCACGTGTGGAGGAGCGTTCCGGTACCGGGCAAGCGCGTGACCGCCTGGAGCTCTCGCGTGCCAACAAGGGCCGTGGCAAGACCGGTAACGCCGGCGCTGCCGAAGAGAAGGCCGCCGCCGAACGCGCTCTGGCCGACGCCAATGACCGCGTCAAGGACCTGGAAAAGAACGTCGACAACCTCCAGAAGTTGCTGGAGCTGAAGAACCAGACCATCGCCGAACTGACTGCCCAGCAGCAGAAGCAGGCCGACCCCGCCAAGCCGGGTGCTGCCGCCACCGACAAGCCCGCAGAGGGTGACCAGAGCAAGCCCGGGGAGCCGCCGGCCATGGCTGCTGCGCCGGCCACGCCGGCACCTGCGGCGGCATCTGCGGAAAAGTCCGCCAAGTCCGGTGGTTTCCTCGACAAGATCAAGGACAATCCCTACGTGCTGGCCGGTGCCGGCGTCCTGGTGGCGCTGCTGGCCGCAGGCGGGGGCGTGGTGGCCATGCGTCGCCGCAAGAAGAAGTCCGAGGACGGCCCGGCCGAGCCGGCCAGCGAGCCTGAGCCTGCCCCCTCACCCGAGCCCGTGGCAGCGGCCGTCGCTGCCGTCGCACCTGAACCTGAGCCTGAACCTGAACCGGCTCCGTCTGCCGAGCCCGCTCTCGCCCCTGTGCCGGCCGTCGAGGCCGTGGCAGCCCCCGTGGAGGAGGCCCCGGTCGATCCGCTCGCCGAGGCCGACATGTACATCGCCTATGGCCGCGACGAACAGGCCGAGGATATCCTCAAGCTGGCCCTGCAGGCTCAGCCCGAGCGTCAGGCCCTGCATGCCAAGCTGCTGGAGATTTATGCCAAGCGTGGTGACGTCGCCAGCTTCAACCGCGTCGCCCTTAACCTGCATGCCTTGAGCGGCGGCCTCAACGAAGCCTGGGTCAAGGCGGCCGCACTGGGTCTGACCATCGATCCGACCAATCCGCTCTACGGCGGCACGCCGGCCGAGCCGGTCGCGGAAGAAGAGCCGGGCATGGAATTCGATCTGTCCGACTTCAAGGCCGCCGAGCTCCAGCCCGAAGCCGAACCGGCAGCCAAACCGGTGGCGGCGCCCATGGACCTGGGCAAGGATATCGATTTCGACCTCGATCTGGAAAACGGTGCCAAGCCGGATGCCGACGAGCCCATCCTGCCGGTCTCCGGCGGGGCGGCTTCGGCGTCCATGCTGCTGGACAGCAAGGAAGATGCGCCTGCGGCCAGCTCCCTGGCCGACCTGGACCTGAGCCTGCCGGAAGACACCCCGGCGCCCTCGGCGGCCAATATCCTGGAAGAAGACGAGGAGTCGGCCTTCGAACAGGAAATGACCACCAAGCTGGACCTGGCCGCCGCCTATGAGGAAATCGGCGACAAGGATGGCGCCCGTGAACTGCTGGAAGAAGTGATGCGCGGTGGCAACGACGCCCAGGTGGCACGCGCCAAGTCCATGATCGCCGCCCTCGGCTGAGGCCGGTGCCGGGAGCGATTACAATAGCGTCATCTCGCGGGCAGCTCGCATGAGCTGCCCGTTCGTTTTTTTTCGTGCCGCCGGATAGGGTGGTGTGCAGCCTGTATGAAGCTTTCTGCACCCATCCACCGTCCATCAGGCGCTGGCGGCGGGCAGTGAACATCCATGACAGAACTTTCTTCCCCATCCGCGGGCCTGCGTCGCGTCGTGCTGGGCGTGCAATACGATGGCGCCCGCTGGCAGGGCTGGCAGACCCAGCCGCACCGCCAGACCGTGCAGGACCAGCTGGAAGCGGCGTTGCAGCGCTTCAGTACGACACCCATTGCCACCACCTGTGCCGGGCGTACCGATTCGGGTGTGCATGCGCTGGAGCAGATCGTCCATTTCGATACGCCCATTGCCCGCGATGCTTTTTCCTGGGTGCGTGGCACCAATGCCTTCCTGCCGCCCACCATCGCGGTACGCTGGGCCTGCGAACTGCCCTGGGTGGATGATGCCGCCATCGCCGGGGCCAGTGCCGCCGCCCAGGCAGCCGAGCTGCACGGGACCGCGCGGGAAGGGGCCGAGAGCCTGGCGCAATTCGGTTTTCATGCGCGCTTTTCAGCCATCGCCCGGACCTATCACTACGTGCTCTACAACCACGCAGTGCGCTCGCCGCTGCTGGCGGGCAAGGCCGGCTGGACCTTCCGCCCGCTGGATGCGGATCGCATGCACCGGGCTGCGCAACACCTGATCGGTGAACATGACTTCACCAGCTTTCGCGCCGTCGAATGCCAGGCCAAGTCCCCGGTACGCAAGATGGAAAGCATTGCCGTGCGCCGCCACGGTGACATGATCGTCTTCACCCTCAAGGCCAATGCCTTCCTGCACCACATGGTGCGCAACATCGTCGGTTCCTTGATCGTGGTGGGCAGCGGCAAGCAGGATCCCCAATGGATGGGCCAGGTACTGGCCCTGCGCGACCGCAGCCGCGCCGCACCGACCTTCATGCCGGATGGCCTGTACCTGGCGCGGGTCGACTATCCCGATAGCTGGGCGCTGCCGCAGGAGGCGCGCTCCTGGCCCTGGTTGTGAGTGGCGCAGGCAGACCAACTGAAGTTTTCATCCATGAGGCAATGTTCATGAGCTTTCGTACCCGCATCAAGATCTGCGGCCTGACCCGTGAAGAAGATGTGCGCGCCACCGTGGCCGCCGGCGCCGATGCCATGGGGCTGGTGTTCTATCCCAAGAGCCCGCGCTACGTGACGCCGCGGCGCGCCGGCGAACTGGCCCGTGCCGTGCCGCCCTTCGTGAGCATCGTCGGGCTGTTCGTCAATCCGACCCTGGAGGAGGTGCGCCAGGTGTTGGCCGAGGCGCCGCTGACGGTGCTGCAATTCCATGGCGACGAAACGCCCGAGCAGTGCGCCGCCATCGCCGAGTCTGTTGTCAGACCCTTCATACGTGCCGCCAGAATAGGAAGCTCGACGCAGCCCGCGGATTTGTTAGAATACGAGCAGGCATATCGCTCCGCCAGTCCCTTGTTCTCCGGACTGCTGCTCGACACCCTGGTCGAGGAGTATGGCGGCAGCGGAAAGGTTTTCGATTGGTCTCTCATTCCAAAAGAACTCGCGCCTCGGGCCGTTTTGAGTGGTGGCTTGAGCGTACACAACGTCACTGAGGCGGTGGTCGGCGTTCGTCCCTACGCGGTCGACATCAGCAGTGGCGTCGAAGCCGCCAAGGGCATCAAGGATGCCGCCAGGATAGCGGCCTTCATCCAGGCCGTGCGTCTGGCGGATGCTACCCCCGCGTAGCACACCCCCCCAAGCGTTTCAGAGGAACACCATGAAAGAATTGAATCCCCTCGGCGGTTTCGCCGAGCGTCAGGCCATTCCCGCCGCCGCCCTGCACCAGACGGCCCATTACAACCTGCCTGATGCTCGTGGTCACTTCGGCCCCTACGGCGGCAGCTTCGTCTCCGAAACTCTGACCCTGGCCTTGAACGAGCTGCGCGACGCCTATGCGCGCTACCAGCACGATGAACAGTTCCTCGCTGAATTCCATACCGAACTGAAGCATTTCGTCGGCCGTCCCAGCCCGGTGTACCACGCCAGGCGCTGGTCCGAGATCGCCGGTGGCGCCCAGATCTACTTCAAGCGCGAAGACCTGAACCACACCGGTGCCCACAAGATCAACAACGTGATCGGCCAGGCCTTGCTGGCCAAGCGCATGGGCAAGAAGCGCATCATCGCCGAGACCGGCGCCGGCCAGCACGGCGTGGCCACGGCCACCATCTGCGCGCGCTTCGGCATGGAGTGCATCGTCTACATGGGCAGCGAGGACGTCAAGCGCCAGCTCCAGAACGTCTACCGCATGAACCTGCTGGGTGCCAAGGTGGTGCCGGTGGAGTCCGGTTCCAAGACCCTGAAGGATGCGCTCAACGAAGCCATGCGCGACTGGGTCACCAACGTCGAGACCACTTTCTACATCATCGGTACCGTGGCCGGTCCGCACCCGTATCCGATGATGGTGCGCGACTTCCAGTCGGTGATCGGCAACGAGTGCATTCAGCAGATGCCGGAAATCGCCTCGCGCCAGCCGGATTACGTGGTCGCCTGTGTCGGTGGCGGTTCCAACGCCATGGGCATCTTCTATCCCTACATTGATTATCCCGACGTCAAACTGGTCGGGGTGGAAGCTGCCGGTGATGGTCTGGATACCGGTCGTCACTCGGCTTCACTGACACTGGGTTCGCCCGGCGTGCTGCACGGCAACCGCACCTACCTGCTGCAGGATGCCAATGGTCAGATCATCGAGACCCATTCGGTCTCGGCCGGCCTGGATTATCCGGGCGTGGGTCCGGAACACGCCTGGTTGAAGGACAGCGCCCGCGCCAGCTATGCCTGCATCACCGATCAAGAGGCGCTGGAAGCCTTCCACAACTGCTGCCGTATCGAAGGCATCATCCCCGCGCTGGAGTCCAGTCATGCCCTGGCCCATGCGGCCAAGCTGGCGGCCACCTTGCCCAAGGACCAGATCGTGCTGGTCAACCTGTCCGGTCGTGGGGACAAGGACATGCACACCGTGCAACAGCACCAGGGTTGACCCCCGGCCTGCCCGCACTTGCCGGCTGGCCCTTCGGGGCCAGTCGGCTGATTCGACAAAAAACTTCATATCACCATGTCCAGAATCCAGACCACCTTCTCCCAACTGGCCCAGCAGAAGCGCAAGGCGCTCATTACCTTCATTACCGCCGGAGACCCGGCCCCCGAGCTCACCGTGCCGCTCCTGCATGCACTGGTGGCCGGTGGTGTCGACATCCTCGAGCTGGGTGTGCCGTTCTCCGACCCCATGGCCGAAGGCCCGGTGATCCAGCGCGCCTGCGAGCGTGCCCTCAAATTCGGCATCAGCACCCACGACGTGCTGGGCTATGTGCGTGAATTCCGCAAGACCAACCGCCACACCCCCATCGTGCTGATGGGCTATGCCAACCCCATCGAGCGCTTCGGCGTCGATGCCTTCATCGCAGCGGCCAGCGAAGCGGGCGTGGATGGCACCATCGTGGTGGACTATCCGCCCGAGGAATGTGAAGAATTCGCCCAAAAGATGCAGGCCAGGGGCATGGATCCGATCTTCCTGCTGGCCCCGACCTCGTCGGAAGAACGCATCCGTCAGGTGGCGGCCGTCAGCAGCGGTTTCTGCTACTACGTCTCGTTGAAGGGCGTCACCGGTGCCGGTCACATCGACACCGCCGAGGTGGCCGAGCGTATCGCGGCCATCCGCCAGCACGTGAAGCTGCCCATTGCGGTGGGCTTCGGCATCCGTGATGGCGCCACCGCCCGTACCGTGGGCAGCGTGGCCGATGCCGTCGTGATCGGCAGCCGCATCATTGCCGAACTGGAAAACACCCCCCAGGACAAGGCCTGCGACGCGGTGCAGGCTTTCGTCAGCGATATCCGCCAGGCGCTGGACGCCTGAGCCGCTGCAACCCCGGTCCGGCAGGGCAGGGGTGTGCAATGCGCAGCCTCCGGCAATGTCCGGAGGCTTTGTTTTTTTGAGAGGGCGCAAGCGGGCAGAAGACTTTTTATTGCCTTGTGGAAAGCATGACCGTGCTTTACGTTCGTCGCCGGTGGGCTCTGGTACAATGCGCGCCACCGGAAAAATCTATGAGGTCTCTATGAGCTGGCTCGAGAAGTTGCTGCCACCCCAGATTCAACGCGGTTCCACCAGCCGCAAAGCCATCCCGGAAGGTTTGTGGGTCAAGTGCCCCTCCTGCGAAGCGGTGCTCTACCGTACCGACCTGGAATCCAATCTGCATGTCTGCCCCAAGTGCAGCCATCACATGCGCATCCGCGCCCGTGCTCGTCTGGATGCCCTGCTCGACGAGGGCGGCCGCTATGAGATCGGCCAGGAAGCCCTGCCGGTCGACACCCTGAAGTTCAAGGACAGCAAGAAGTACCCCGATCGTCTCAAGGACGCCATGGAATCCACCGGCGAAACCGACGCCATGGTGGTCATGGGCGGTGCCATCATGACCCTGCCGGTCGTGGTGGCCTGCTTCGAGTTCGAATTCATGGGCGGTTCCATGGGCTCGGTGGTGGGTGAGCGCTTTGTCCGTGGTGCCCAGGCGGCGCTGGAGCAGAAGGTCCCCTTCATCTGCATTACCGCCACCGGCGGCGCCCGCATGCAGGAAGGTCTGCTGTCGCTGATGCAGATGGCCAAGACCACCGCCATGCTGACCAAGCTGTCGGAAAAGAAGCTGCCCTTCATCAGCGTGCTGACCGACCCGACCATGGGCGGTGTGTCCGCTTCGTTCGCCTTCATGGGCGATGTGGTGATGGCCGAACCCCGTGCCCTGATCGGTTTTGCCGGTCCGCGCGTGATCGAGAACACGGTGCGCGAGAAGTTGCCGGAAGGCTTCCAGCGGGCTGAATTCCTGGTCACCAAGGGCGCCATCGACATGATCGTCGACCGCCGCAAGATGCGTGAGGAAATCGCCCATCTGCTGGCCCTGCTGCAAAACCAGGCTGCCGAAACGGTTTCCTGATTAGCCGCTATACTTCAGGCCCGGATTTGCAGAAGTGCAAATCCGGGCTTTGTCTTTTCGACATCCGCAAGCCGTAATCCGTAATCCGTAATCCGTAATCCGTTTTTCGAGCAGCAGCTTCACCGACCGAGACGCGCCATGACTTCCCAAGCCTCCCCGACTCCCGCCACCCTGAATGAATGGCTGGCCCTGCTGGAACAACGTCACTTCAAGCAGATCGACATGGGCCTGGACCGTGTGCTGGCCGTGAAGGAAAAGCTCGACATCCGCTTCGACTGCCCCGTCATCATGGTGGCCGGCACCAATGGCAAGGGTTCCACCTGCGCCATGCTGGAGTCCATCCTGATGCGCGCCGGTTACCGCGTGGGCCTCTACATCAAGCCGCATTTCCTGCATTTCAACGAACGTGCCCGCCTGTCCGGCGACATGGCCAGCGATGCCCAGCTGATCGCCGCCTTCGAAGCGGTGGAAGCGCAGCGCGGTGATATCTCGCTGACCTATTTCGAATTCACCACCCTGGCCATCATGAAGTTGCTGGCCGATGCCAGGCTGGACGTGGTGATCCTCGAAGTCGGCCTGGGCGGGCGCCTGGATGCGGTCAACGTGGTCGATGCCGACGTGGCCGTCGTCACCAGCATCGACATCGACCATACCGAATACCTGGGCGAGACCCGCGAAGAGATCGGTTTCGAGAAGGCCGGCATCTTCCGTCCCGGCAAGGTGGCCGTGTGCGGCGACCCGGTGCCGCCCAAGTCGCTGATCGCGCATGCCGAGAAGATCGGTGCCGACCTCTGGCTCATGGGTCGCGACTTCAACTACCAGGGCGACAAGCAGCAATGGGCCTATGGCGGACGCGGCATGCGCCGCAATTCGCTGGCCTATCCCAGCCTGCGTGGCGCCAACCAGCTATTGAATGCCTCGGCGGCCCTGGCCGCGTTGGAAGCCCTGCGCGAAGTGCTGCCGGTGGGCGCCCAGGAAGTGCGTACCGGCCTGGCCACGGTGGAACTGCCGGGCCGCTTCCAGGTACTGCCGGGCCAGCCGCTGGTGATCCTGGACGTGGCGCACAATCCGCATGCCGCTGCCACGCTGGCGCAGAATCTGGACAACATGGGCTTCCATCCCTATACCTATGCGGTGTTCGGTTCCATGCTGGACAAGGATATTGAAGGCGTCATCAGCCACCTCAAGGACAAGATTGACCACTGGTGCGTGACCGATCTGCCTCTGCCGCGCGCGGCCAGCGCGCAACAGCTCAAGGAGGCCCTGCTGGGGGCCGGCGTGCAGCCGGAATTCAGGCGGGACGCGGCGCGCAGCGTAGAAACCTTCACTACTCCGGCCGAGGCGTATGCAAATGCGTTAAGCAGAGCAGGGGAGAATGATAGAATTGTGGTTTTCGGGTCCTTCCTGACTGTAGCCGGCGTCATGCAGGCGCGCCGCCCCGGTCTGCACTGATCCCGACGGCGTTCCGGAGCCGGCCACGCTTGGCCCGCCGGCGCCAGGACCTGAGTGGCCACGCAGGTTTTCCACGATTTCCAGATCAATTCAAGACGACTCCGCATGGGCTTGTTCTCGTTTTTCCGTAAAAACAAGCAGGACGCTACTGCTGACCAAGGGTCCTTCCGTTCACGTTCCGAGGAGCAATCTTCCGTCATCCGCAGCCGCAGCAGTCGCAGCGCCGCCAATGGCAGCGCCGGTTCTGCCCGCGGCAGCAGTCGCAGCAAGGCCGGCAAGGATGCCGCCGCCGACCCGCTGCTGCCGGAAAAGAAGCGCGCCCGGCGCCGCCTGATCGGGGCCGTCGCGCTGGCGCTGGCGGTGGTGATCGTGTTGCCGATGATCCTCGATTCCGAGCCCAAGCCCTTGAACGACGACATTGCCATCCAGATCCCCTCCAAGGACCAGCCGGCCCCCGCGGCGGCCCAGCCTGGCACGGGTGATGCCAAGCAGGCGTCGCTGGACCAGAAGGAAGAGATCGTCGAGCCCTCCAGCATCGCGCCCGAGCCCGCCAGCCCGCCGGTGGCGGCAGTCGCGCCCAGGCAGGAGGACAAGCCGGCAGAAAAGCCAGTTGAAAAGCCGGTAGAAAAGCCGGTCGAGAAGCCCGTTGAAAAGGCGCCCCCCAAGGCCGAGGAAAAGAAGCCGGCCTCAGCCGAGCACAAGGAAGAACCGAAGAAGGAAGTCGCCAAGCCCAAGGCCACGCCCCATGCCGCCGACGACGATGCGGCGCGCGCGCTGGCGATCCTGGAAGGCAAGTCCGGCAGCAGCGCGGCAGCGCCCCCGGCGGAAAAGAAACCGGCCGCAGCCGGTGGCAAGTTCGTCATCCAGGTGGCCGCGCTGGCCACCCAGGACAAGGTCAGTGAATTGCGCAACAAGTTGAGTGCAGCCGGTATCCGTTCGTATACGCAGAAGATTGCAACCCAGGCCGGTGAGCGTACGCGCATTCGCGTGGGCCCCTTCTCCAGCCGCGAGGAAGCCGAACGCATGGGCGGGCGAATCAAGAAGCTGGGCCTGAATGCCACCATTATTCCTGCTTGAATTTGGCTACAAATAGCCGCATATTGTTGTCATCGTGACGATATTTGACTACTTGGTGCTGCTGATCCTGGCCTGTTCTGTGATCATTGGCACCCTGCGCGGACTGGTGCGTGAAGTTTTGTCCCTGGCCGGCTGGATCGTGGCGCTGGTGGTGGCCAATACTTATGGCGAGGCGCTCTCGGCGATGTTGCCGGACGTGGTGCCGGGTGAACTGACGCGGCTCATCGTGGCCTTCATTGCGCTGTTCATCGGTACGCGCCTGTTGATGGCGCTGGTGGCCAAGACGCTGGGCGAACTGGTCAAGGCGACCGGTCTGGGTTTCGTGGACCGCACGCTGGGCAGTGTGTTTGGCGTGGCGCGCGGGGTATTGCTGGTGGTCGCGGTGGCCTTGCTGTGCGGTACCACGGCCATTCCGCAACAGGATTTCTGGAAGCAGGCGCGTTTCAGTCCCTGGGTCGAGCAGGCCGCCGAAGCGGTGCTGCCCTACCTGCCGGGCAAGCTGGCCGAGCATGTAAGTTTTTCCACCCCGGTCTGACAACAGGCTCCGTGGCGGAGCGCATCAGATCGTTTGGACCGGGTTGCAGTCGTGGTTCATTTTCGTTTTCGTTTTTCGTTAGGAGTCCACCATGTGTGGCATCGTCGGTATCGTCTCTCATAGTCCCGTCAACCAGATGCTGTATGACGCGCTGCTGCTGCTGCAGCACCGCGGTCAGGATGCGGCGGGGATCGCAACCAACCACAGCAACGGTTTCTCGATGCACAAGGCCAATGGCCTGGTGCGCGACGTGTTCCGTACCCGCAACATGCGCTCGCTGCCCGGCAACACCGGCATCGGCCAGGTGCGCTATCCGACCGCAGGCAGCTCGTCCTCGGAAGAAGAAGCGCAGCCCTTCTACGTCAATGCCCCCTTCGGCATCATCCTGGCGCACAACGGCAACCTGACCAATGCGGAGCAGTTGAAGATCGAGATGTTCAAGAACGATCGCCGCCACATCAACACCGATTCCGATACCGAAGTGCTGTTGAACGTGCTGGCCCACGAGATCCAGCAAGCCACCACCGGCTACTCGCTCGATCCGGCGGCGCTCTTCAAGGCCGTGGCCATGGTGCACAAGCGTGTGCGCGGCTCCTACGCCGTGGTGGCGCAGATCGCCGGTTATGGTCTCCTGGGCTTCCGCGATCCGTACGGCATCCGTCCGATGTGCCTGGGCTTCAACGAGAGCGACAAGGGCATCGAATACATGATGGCCAGCGAATCGGTGGCCCTGGAAGGCATGGGCTTCCGCTTCCTGCGCGACGTCAACCCGGGTGAAGCGATCTTCATTGACAACGACGGCAAGCTGTACAACCAGCAATGCGCCGAGAACCCGACGCTGAATCCCTGTGCCTTCGAATACGTCTATCTGGCCCGTCCGGACTCCATCATCGATGGCGCCTCGGTCTACGCCACTCGCCTGAAGATGGGCGAATTCCTGGCCGACAAGATCCGCAGCCAGTTCAAGCATGGCGAGATCGACGTGGTCATGCCGATTCCCGATTCCTCGCGTCCGGCGGCCATGGAACTGGCGTTGAAGCTGGGCATCGAGTACCGCGAAGGCTTCATCAAGAATCGCTACATCGGCCGCACCTTCATCATGCCGGGCCAGGCACTGCGCAAGAAGTCGGTGCGCCAGAAGCTCAACGCCATCGGCAGCGAGTTCAAGGGCAAGAACGTGCTGCTGGTGGATGATTCCATCGTGCGTGGCACCACCAGCCGTGAAATCGTGCAGATGGCCCGCGAGTCGGGTGCCAAGAACGTGATCTTCGCGTCGGCTGCACCGCCGGTGAAGTATCCCAACGTCTACGGTATCGACATGCCTACCCGTGACGAGCTGATCGCCTTCGGTCGCAGCGACGAAGAAGTCTGCCGCGAAATCACCGCCGACGCCCTGGTCTACCAGGATGTGGAAGCCTTGAAGCGCGCCATCTCCGACGCCAACCCGGCCCTGAAGCAATTCGAGGCTTCCTGCTTCGACGGTCACTACATCACCGGCGACATCACCCAGGAATACCTGGACCGCATCGAATACGCCCGCAAGAATCCCAAGCCGGCGCTGGAAGATGTGGTGCGTTCCCAGCTGAACCTGAACCTGGCGCGCGTGGACTGATCTTCGCCGCCTGACCCCAGGCTGGACCAGGACGCCGGTGGCCGCTTTGGCGGCACCGGCGTTTTGCGTTGATGTGCCGCGCAAACCAGCCGACGGGAATCTGGCTTATCATTTTGCCTTTGGCCGCGCGCCGGCCTTGCCCCTCACTTCTGCTTTCCCGATCACGCGATGAACGATAAAAAGACCTACGGCTTCACCACCACCATCCTCCACAGCGACCGCCAGAAGGGCATCGAGCACGGCTCCCTGCACAAGCCGATCCACACTTCCGTGACCTTCGGCTATGAAGATGCGCGCCAGCTGGCCGAAGTGTTCCAGGGCAAGCAGTCGGGCTATCGCTATGGCCGCCAGGGCAACCCCACGGTGTCGGCGCTGGAAGACAAGATCACCAAGATGGAAGACGGCAAGTCCACCATCTGCTTTGCCACCGGCATGGCAGCCATTGGCGCCATCGTCCAGGGCTTGCTGCGCGAGGGCGATCATGTGGTGTCCTCGGCTTTCCTGTTCGGCAATACCAATAGCCTGTGGACGACGGTGGCCGCGCAAGGCGCCAAGGTCTCGATGGTCGATGCGACCGATGTGAAGAATGTGGAAGCCGCCATCACGCCCCAGACCCGCCTGGTCTTCGTGGAAACCATCGCCAACCCGCGTACCCAGGTGGCCGATTTGCAGCGCATCGGCGAGCTGTGCCGCGAGCGCGGTATCCTCTACGTGGTGGACAACACCATGACCTCGCCCTATCTGTTCCGCCCCAAGACGGTCGGTGCCGGGCTGGTGGTCAATTCGCTGACCAAGTCCATCGGCGGTCACGGCAATGCGCTGGGCGGGGCGCTCACCGATACCGGTGAATACGACTGGACCCGCTACCCGCACATCGCCGACAGCTACAAGAAGAACCCGGCCCCGCAATGGGGCATGGCGCAGATCCGCGCCAAGGGCCTGCGCGACTTCGGTGGCACGCTGGGCCCGGAAGCGGCGCACCACATCGCGGTGGGCGCCGAGACCATGGCCCTGCGCCAGGAACGCGAATGCAGGAATGCGCTGGCGCTGGCGCAGATGCTGGAAGCCGATCCGCGCGTGGCAGCGGTCCACTATCCGGGGCTGGAATCGCATCCGCAGCATGCCTTGAGCAAGGCGCTGTTCCGTTCCTTCGGCAGTCTCATGTCCTTTGAACTGAAGGACAGCATTGACTGCTTCGACTACCTCAACCGCCTGAACCTGGCCGTGGCCGCCAGCAATCTGGGCGATACCCGTACTCTGGTGATCCCGGTGGCGCACACCATCTTCTACGAGATGGGCGCCGAGCGCCGCGCCAGCATGGGCATCGCCGAGTCACTCATCCGCGTCTCGGTGGGGCTGGAGGATACCGATGACCTGGTCGAGGATTTCCGCCAGGCGCTGGCAGGCTGAGGCCCAAGCCCGCCAGGACGGCGGTTCCAGGCCGAAGTGAAGAAAAAAACACGCCCGTCGCCTCGCAAGAGGGACGGGCGTTGTTCTTGATGTTGCCAGATGAAGGAAAAGGCAAAAAACCGCGGGCCGTGTCAGGCCCGGCGCGCCTCGGTGTCAGGGCACCAGGTTGGCCACTGCCTCGCGGTCGGCCCACTTGGTCTTGTAGGTCGGCTTGAAGTTCTGGAAGCGTTCGATCAACCTGGCCGGATCGGCTTCGTGCATCATCAGCCCGGACTGGTCGCTGCTGACGAAGCGCTGCGAGACCAGATGGTCGACGAAGGCGATCAGGTTGTTGTAGAAGCCGTCCACGTTGTACAGGCAGATCGGCTTGTAGTGGAAGCCCAGCTGGGCCCAGGTCAGCACCTCGAACAGTTCCTCCAGGGTGCCCATGCCGCCCGGCATGGCCACGAAACCATCGGCCAGCTCGGCCATCATGGCCTTGCGCTCGTGCATGTCCTTGACGATGTGCAGGCGGGTCAGGCCGTCGTGGCCCAGTTCCTTGTCCAGCAAGGCTTTGGGGATGACGCCGGTGGCTTCGCCGCCCAGCTTCATGACTTCACTGGCGATGATGCCCATGAGCCCCACATTGCCGCCGCCATACACCAGGGCGATGTTGTTCTTTACCATCTCCTGCGCCAGCTTGCGCGCCGCCTCGGCATAGGCCGGGGATGCACCGGGAGAAGAGCCGCAATATACGCAAATCGATTTCATGTGTCCTCTGCTGTGTCCGTCGTTACGTCAGTCCTTGGCTACAATGGCTGAGGTGGTCTGCTCATGTTTCCCGAGAGAATCAAATCGTCGCCCCAAGTAGCCACTATCTCCAGTCGTGTTCCTGTTATACCATGATAGTGCAGTGCAGCATAAGTGGCAGTGGTGACGTCGGCGTGACAGTGACAGTCACCGTGACAATGACGGCAACAGTGAGGCAGTGCAGGCGCAGCTGTTGCGTCACGTGGTGAGTGAAGATAAGGGACATCATGTCGAACAAGATCGTCAGTCTGGCTCTGCAGGGTGGGGGCTCGCATGGCGCCTTCACCTGGGGCGTGCTGGATCGTCTGCTGGAGGATGGGCGGCTGGACCTGGAAGGCATCAGCGGTGCCTCGGCCGGCGCCATGAATGCCGCCGTGATGGCGCAAGGCTATGTGCAGGATGGCCGCGACGGTGCTCGCGCGGCGCTGGAGCGCTTCTGGACGGCGCTCTCCAATGGCGTCCCGCTGGACCACGTGACGACCGAAGGCGCCCCTGTCATCGCCAATCCCACGCCCATGCCGGGGATGCAGGCGCTGCTGGCGATGACGCGCTTCTTCTCGCCCACGCAATTGAATCCGCTGGATATCAACCCGCTGCGCGACATCCTGGTGGCGCAAGTGGATTTTGAACGCCTGCGCCGCCAGCGCGCGCTCAAATTGTTCATCGCCGCCACCCAGGTCAGCACCGGCACGCTGAAGATCTTCCGCAATGCCGACCTGTCGGTGGACGTGCTGCTGGCCTCGGCCTGCCTGCCTTCGCTGCACCGACCCATCGAGATCGATGGCGAAGCCTACTGGGACGGCGGGCTCACGGCCAATCCGCCGATCTATCCGCTGCTGCATTCCTGTACCGCGCGCGACGTGATGGTGGTACTGCTGCATCCCAGTCGCCGTGCCGGTACGCCCACCTCCAGCCACGATATCGGCCAGCGGCTCTCGGAAATCAGCTTCAGCTCGGCCTTCTTCACCGAGCTCAGCGGGCTGGCCCTGGCCAAGCGCGAGGCCGAGAATTCGACGCTGGCCTTCGGCTCGCTGGAGCGGCGGCTGCGCCAGTTGAACCTCCACATGATCGATGCCAACGAACTGATGGAGCAACTGACCAACCTCTCCAAGCTCAATACCCAGGCCAGTTTCATCGGCAGCCTGTTCCAGCAGGGCCGCGAACGCGCCTCGGAATGGCTGGAGCAGAACTTCGCCCAGATCGGCCATACCTCCACCTTCGACCTCGGGCGCTTCCTGCCCTGAAATCCCGGCTTCGCGCACGATCGTTCTCTTTTGTCTATACTTTGCTGCTTGATTCTTCACAGCAGATACAACAACGACAACGCCATGCGCTCAATCATCGCCAACAAAGCTTCCCGCTCAGAATTCCTCACCGTGCGCGGCCTGCGCTATCACGTACGCCACTGGGGCGACCCGCAGGCGCCCAAGATCTTCATGATGCACGGCTGGATGGATATGTCAGCCTCGTTCCAGTTCATGGTCGATGCCCTGCAAGGGGAGTGGCATGTCATCGCGCCGGACTGGCGCGGCTTCGGCCTGACCGAGCGCAGTCCGGCGCAATCCTACTGGTTCCCGGATTACCTGGCCGACCTCGATGTCCTGCTGGACCACTATGCCGGCGACCAGGCCGTCAACCTGCTCGGTCACAGCATGGGTGGCAATGTGGTGAGCCTGTATGCGGGGGTGCGGCCCCAGCGCATCGCCCGCCTGATCAACCTGGAAGGCATCGGCCTGCCCACGGCCAAGCCGGAGCAGGCACCGGGACGCTTCACCCAGTGGCTGGACGAGATGAAGAATCGTCCCGTCCTGCGTGGCTACGCGACGCTGGACGAAGTGGCCGCGCGCCTGCAGAAGAACAATGCGCGCCTGTCGGACGAGCGTGCCGGTTTCCTGGCCCGGCACTGGGCGCAGCAGGATGAGAGCGGGTTGTGGCAGATCCTGGGCGACCCGGCGCACAAGCAGGTCAGTCCCATCCTGTACCGGGTCGACGAAATGATGGCCTGCTGGAGCCGCATCACCGCACCGGTACTGTGGATCGAGGCCATCGACAGCGATATCTGGCGCTTCTTCGGTTCGGCCTCGTTGAAGCGCGAAGAAATCGACCGTCGCATTGCCTGCATCCCCAGCACCCAGGTGGAGATGATCGCCGATGCCGGTCACATGCTGCACCATGACCAGCCCGAGCGCCTGGCGCAATTGATCGAGGCATTCCTGCAGCAGCCGCTGCCGCCTGCCTGAGGCGGTCACGCCGAGCGGGGGCGGCCACAAGCGCGTAGAATGAAGGCATTCCTATCCCCCTGCACTTCCTGATCGGCGGCAGCCACAAGCGACCGGCCCGGTCGTTGTGCTTGTTGCGTCTTCATTGTGGTTTCCTATGTCTGAACTCAAGTTCGATCTGCACTGCCATTCCAACGTCTCCGACGGCCTGCTGTCGCCGGAAGAGGTGGCTGCTCGCGCCAAAGCCAATGGCGTGGGCGTATGGGCGCTGACCGACCACGATGAAGTGGGCGGTGTGGCGCGCGCCCGCGCGGCAGCCCGGGCAGCGGGCATGGAGCACGTGGCCGGGGTGGAAATTTCGGTCACCTGGGCCGGGCATACGGTGCATATCGTGGGTTTGCGCATCGACGAAACCGACCCGACCCTGATCGCGGGCCTGGCCGCCACCCGCAACGGCCGCGAGCGTCGCGCCCGCGAGATCGCCGAGGCGCTGGAGCGGCACGGCATCGGCGGGGCCTATGAAGGTGCGTTGAAGCACGTGGGCAATCCGGACCTGATCTCGCGCACGCATTTCGCCCGCTACCTGGTGGAATGCGGCACCTGTTGCGATACCAAGGAAGTCTTCGCCAACTACCTCACCGAGGGCAAGCCCGGCTACGTGCCGCATCGCTGGGCCACGCTGGAAGAATCGGTGCGCTGGATCCGCGGCGCGGGCGGGGTGGCGGTGATCGCTCATCCGGGCCGCTACAAGTACACGCCGACCCAGTTTGGCGCGCTCTTCGACGAGTTCAAGCAACTGGGCGGGGTGGCCATCGAAGTCAATACCGGCAGCCATACGCCGGAGCAGTACCAGGAATATGCCCAGGTCGCCCGCCGCTATGGCTTCCTGGGCTCGATGGGTTCGGATTTCCATGGTCCGGGCGAGTCGCGCATGGATCTGGGCGCGCTGCCGCCGCTGCCCACCGGGGTCAAGCCGGTGTGGCATGACTGGGGACTGTGAAAGCCCGCCCGCCCCGGAAGCTCTTGAATTCGGCAGGCCGATTCCTATCTAATACCCACTTTTCCGATAGGAGTTTTCCCCGATGAAACGCATCCTGCTGTTTATCGCCACCAACATCGCCGTGCTGGTGGTGATGAGCGTGATCCTGTCCCTGTTGGGCGTGGACCGCTTCCTCACCCGCTCCGGGTTGAACCTGCCGATGCTGCTGGTGTTTTCGCTGGTAGTCGGTTTTACCGGATCGATCATCTCCTTGCTGATGAGCAAGAGTATGGCCAAGTGGTCCACCGGCGCGCGCGTGATCGAGACGCCCATGAACGGCACCGAAGCCTGGCTGTTGCAGACCGTAGGCAAGCTGGCCCAGCGCGCCGGTATCGGCATGCCCGAAGTGGCGGTCTATGAGGGTGAACCCAATGCCTTTGCCACCGGCGCGTTCAGGGATTCGGCCCTGGTGGCGGTATCCACCGGGCTGCTGCAAGGCATGACGCAGGAAGAGGTGGAAGCCGTGCTGGGCCACGAGGTGGCCCACATCGCCAATGGCGACATGGTCACCATGACGCTGATTCAGGGCGTGGTGAACACCTTCGTGGTGTTCCTGTCGCGCGTCGTCGGCTATTTCGTCGACTCGGCCCTGCGTCGCAACAACGACGACTCCGGTCCCGGCATCGGCTACATGGTCACGGTGATGGTGTGCCAGGTGGTCTTCGGCATCGGTGCCTCGATGATCGTGGCCTGGTTCTCGCGCCATCGCGAATTCCGGGCCGATGCCGGCGCGGCGCGCCTGTTGGGCACGCCCCAGCCGATGATCAATGCGCTGGCGCGGCTGGGCGGCTTCTCCCCGGAAGGCTTGCCGCAGAACATGGCCGCCCTGGGCATCAGCGACAAGCCCGGCATCATGGAACTGTTCTCGACGCACCCGCCACTGGAACAGCGCATCGCCGCCCTGCGCGGCCAGCGCTGAGCCCGGCGGGCAGCGACAACGGCGGTGGCGACACCGCCGTTGTGCTTTTTACGATTTGGATTTGGATTGGAAACGGAAACCGCATCATGAGCCAGTTTTTCGAGATTCACCCCGACAACCCGCAACTGCGCCTGATCAAGCAAGCCGCGCAGATCATCCACAAGGGCGGCCTGGTGGCCCTGCCCACCGACTCCTGCTACGCCCTGGTCTGCCAGCTGGACAACAAGGATGCCGTCGAACGCGTGCGCCGCATCCGGGGCGTGGACGACAAGCATCACCTGACCCTGCTGTGCCGCGACCTTTCCGAGATCGCCCTGTACGCCAAGGTGGACAACCGCCAGTACCGCCTGCTCAAGGCCGCCACCCCAGGGGCCTATACCTTCATCCTGGAAGCCACCAAGGAAGTGCCGCGCCGCCTCTCGCACCCCTCGCGCAAGACCATCGGCCTGCGCGTGCCCGAGAATCGCATCGCCCACATGCTGCTGGAGGAGCTGGGCCAGCCGCTCCTGGGCACCACCCTGATCCTGCCGGATGAAGACCTGCCGCTGACCAGCGCCGAGGACATCCGCAGTCATCTGGAAAAGAGAATCGAACTGGTCATCGACAGCGGGGCCTGCAGCCTGGAGCCGACCACCGTGATCGACCTCACCGATGACAATGAACCCGTGCTGGTACGCCAGGGCAGGGGAGACGCAAGCATCTTCGGTTTGCAGGCTGCCTGAGCGAATGATTTTTCAAAAAAGCCTGGCCGGCCGGTCGGGCTTCGTGCGATTCCGGGGCATTGTATTGTCCCTCTGCTAAAATCCCCGCCCATGAACGAACTCATCCAGACTGTCGCGGTATATGCGCTGCCCGTCCTCTTCGCCATTACCCTGCATGAGGCCGCACACGCCTATGCGGCCAAGTTTTTCGGGGATACCACGGCCTATTCGATGGGGCGCATGAGCCTCAATCCGCTCAAGCACATCGATCCCTTCGGCACCATCGTCATTCCGCTGCTGCTGTACTTTGCCACCAGCGGTGCCTTCCTGTTCGGCTACGCCAGGCCGGTGCCGATCAATTTCGGCCACCTGCGCAAGCCCAAGCGCGACATGGCCTGGGTCTCGCTGGCCGGTCCCGCTGCCAATTTCTTCATGGCATTGCTGTGGCTGCTGGCCATCTATGGCCTGGCGCTGGCCGGGGTGCAGGAAGAATTCTTCACACTCATGGCCAAGGCCGGGGTGCAGACCAATCTGGTGATGTTCGCTTTCAACCTGTTCCCGATCCCGCCGCTGGATGGTGGGCGCATCCTCACCAGCTTGTTGCCGAACCGATATGCGTATAAATTTGCCCAGATCGAGCCTTATGGCTTCTTCATCGTCATGGCGCTGGTACTGCTCAAGGTGATCTATGCCTGGTGGATGGCGCCCGTGATGTTCGTTGCCGGCAAGCTGCTGCAGCTCATTACCTTCCCCATCACCTTGCTGTTCTGAGCGTTCATGTCGAATCGCCAACCACCAACCCACGCCAACCGCCATGTATCCTGACCGCGTCGTCTCCGGCATGCGCCCCACGGGCGCGCTGCACCTGGGCCACTATCACGGTGCCCTGAAGAACTGGGTCAAGCTGCAGTCCGAATTGCCCTGCCTGTTCTTCGTGGCCGACTGGCATGCACTGACCACCCATTACGACGATCCCTCCGTGATCGAGACCAGCACCTGGGAAATGGTGATCGACTGGCTCGCCGCCGGGGTCGACCCCGCCCAGGCGACGCTGTTCATCCAGTCGCGCGTGCCCGAGCATGCCGAGCTGCATCTGCTGCTGTCCATGGCCACGCCGCTGGGCTGGCTGGAACGCGTGCCGACCTACAAGGACCAGCAGGAAAAGCTGGCCGACCGCGACCTGGCCACCTATGGCTTCCTGGGGTATCCGCTGCTGCAGGCGGCCGACGTGCTGATTTATCGCGCCAGCCAGGTGCCGGTGGGCGAAGACCAGGTGCCGCACATCGAGATCATGCGCGAGATTGCGCGGCGCTTTAACCACCTCTATGGCAAGGAAAAGGGGTTCGAGGAAAAGGCCCTGGCCGCCACCAAGAAGCTGGGCAGCAAGCGCGCCAAGCTGTACCTGGAACTGCGTACCCAATTCCAGGAAAAGGGCGACGATGAAGCCTTGGAGCAGGCCAAGGCCATGCTGGACGATGCCCAGAACCTGTCGATGATCGACCGTGAACGCTTGTTCGGCTACCTCGAAGGCAGCCGCAAGCTCATCCTCACCGAGCCGCAGGCCATGCTCACCGAGGCGTCGCGCCTGCCGGGGCTGGATGGGGCCAAGATGTCCAAGAGCTACGGCAATGCCATCGCTCTGCGGGAAGATGCCGCCTCGGTCACCAGGAAGGTCAAGACCATGCCGACCGATCCGCAGCGCGTGCGCCGCAGCGATCCGGGCGATCCGGATAAATGCCCGGTATGGCAGTTCCACCAGGTGTATTCCAGCGCGGAAGTGAAGGAATGGGCGGCCAAGGGCTGCCGTTCGGCCGGGATCGGTTGCCTGGAGTGCAAGCAGCCGGTGATCGATGCCATCCTGCAGGAGCAGCAACCCATGCTCGAGCGTGCCCAGCCTTACCTGGATGATCCTTCACTGGTACGGGCCATCGTCGCCGACGGCTGCGAAAAGGCCCGCAAGCTGGCCCAGGACACCATGCGCGACGTGCGCGAAGCGATGGGACTGGGGTATTGAACCTTGCCGATCGTTATTGATCGGCGGCAAGGCGGGGTCATGATCCCGTCCGGCCCGCAGGGGGGGCGGGCTCTCCGGTTTTTTTTTTACGTCCGCTTTCATCTGTAGCAGCCGCAATTTGACCTGATGAGGCGTCTATCCGCTACAATCAGGCCTTTATTCTGACCATCACCTTACATACGCACACCATGATCAAGGGTAGCATTGTTGCAATCGTCACTCCCATGTATCCGGACGGCAGCCTCGACTACGACGGCCTGCGCAAGCTGATCGACTGGCACATCGCCGAGGGAACGGACAGCATCGTCATCGTCGGTACCACTGGCGAATCGCCCACTGTCTCGATGGAAGAGCACTGCGAACTGATCAGGGTCGCGGTCGAGCACACGGCCAAACGCATTCCCATCATCGCCGGCACTGGCGGCAATTCCACTTCCGAAGCCATCGAACTGACCGCCTTCGCCAAGAAGGTCGGTGCCGATGCCTCCCTGCAGGTGGTGCCCTACTACAACCGTCCGACCCAGGAAGGCATGTACCTGCACTTCAAGACCATCGCCGAAGCGGTGGATCTGCCGGTGATCCTGTACAACGTGCCCGGTCGTACGGTTGCCGACATGAGCAACGAGACCATCCTGCGCCTGGCGCAGGTCAAGGGCATCGTGGGCGTCAAGGATGCCACCGGCAACATCGGTCGCGGCACCGACCTGATCCGCCTGGCACCCAAGAGCTTCGCGGTCTATTCGGGTGACGACGCCACCGCCATCGCGCTGATGTTCTACGGCGGCGCCGGCAATATCTCGGTGACCGCCAACGTCGCCCCGCGCGACATGCACGAGCTGTGCGTGGCCGCCATGAGCGGCAACATCGCCCGTGCCGTGGAACTGAACAACAAGCTGCTGCCGCTGCACAACAAGCTCTTCGTCGAGCCCAACCCGGTGCCGGTCAAGTGGGCCATGCAGGAGATGGGTCTGATCCCGTCGGGCATGCGCCTGCCGCTGGCGCCGCTGGGTGAGTCCTTCCACGACACCGTGCGCGCGGCCCTGCGCGAGTCCGGCGTCTTAAACTGATCGGCTTGGCCGCTTTGGCGCAGGTCTCCTGAAATCCGATTCCGCTTTCACTAGTAACGATATGACTAATAGCAAGAACGTTCGTCCGGTCTCCCGCTCCGCGTACACACTCACCCAACGCAGCATCGTCGTCGCACTGGCGCTGGCCGGACTGGCCGGATGCTCGTCGGTCGGCAGCATGCTCGAAGGCGACCGTATCGATTACAAGAGCGCCGAAAAGGCCCGCGGCCCCCGCCTGGAAGTGCCGCCCGACCTGACCCAGCTGCAGCGCGACAACCGCTACGCCATCCCCGAAGCCAACAAGGGCGTGGCTACTGCCTCCGGCTACCAGCTGGAACAGCAGACCAAGCCGACCACCGAGGTGGCCACCGTAGCCCCCGACACCCAGGGCGATGCGGTACGTATCGAACGCGATGGCTCGCAGCGCTGGCTGGTGGTCAAGCAGACCCCGGAACAACTGTGGCCGCAGATCAAGGACTTCTGGCAGGACAACGGTTTCCTGATCAACATCGAATCACCCGAGACCGGCGTGATGGAAACCGACTGGGCCGAGAACCGTGCCAAGATCCCGCAGGATTTCATCCGCAATACGCTGGGCAAGGTGTTTGATTCCCTGTATTCCACCGGTGAGCGCGACAAGTTCCGCACCCGCCTGGAGCGCGGCCCCAACGGCACCACCGAAATCTTCATCAGCCATCGCGGCGCCGAGGAAGTGCTGACCGGGTCGGCCAAGGAGACCTCGGTGTGGACCGCGCGTCCCTCCGATCCAGGTCTGGAAGCTGAATTCCTGTCGCGCCTGATGGTGCGTCTGGGTGTCCAGGAGAGCAAGGCCAAGGCCGCCGTGGCCAGCGCCCCGTCGCTGCAGGCCCGTTCGCATCTGAAGAAGACGGCGGCCGGCAGCAGCGTGCAGGTCGATGAGGGCTTCGACCGCGCATGGCGCCGTGTCGGCCTGGCGCTGGATCGCGTGGGCTTCACCGTGGAAGATCGCGACCGCAGCCAGGGCATCTACTACGTGCGCTACGTGGACCAGGATCAGGATGCCAAGGACAAGAAGGATGAAGGTTTCTTCTCGCGCATCTTCAGTTCCAAGGACAAGGACAAGAAGGCTGCCAAGTACCGCATCGTGGTCAAGGGTGCCGGTTCCGACAGCAGCAACATCGTCGTGCAGAACGGCGAGGGTGGTCCGGATACCTCGGGTATCTCCGACAAGATCCTCGGTTTGCTCAACGAACAGCTGAAGTAAGCAGGACCCGGGGCTCAGATGAAGTTCGCGAGCCTCGGTAGCGGCAGCGAAGGCAATGCGCTGCTGATCTCGGCCGCAGCCGGCGACCAGCGTCCCTCCTCGGGGACCACGGTCATGCTGGACTGCGGCTTTACTTTGAGGGAAGCCGAAAAGCGCATGCTGCGCCTGGGCCTGGATCCCTCCGAGGTCGCGGCCATTGTGGTCACGCATGAACATTCGGACCATGTCAGCGGTGTTTTCAAGTTTGCCCGGCGCTATCGCATTCCGGTCTGGTTGAGTTACGGCACCTGGCAGGCCGTGGCCGAGCAGGCCAATGACGTCGACGTGCGGTTCTGCGCCGATGGCCAGAAGATCGCCATCGGTGATCTCGAACTCTCTCCCTACACCGTTCCGCACGATGCCCGCGAGCCCATCCAGTATGTGGCCAGCAATGGTGATCGCCGCCTGGGCGTGCTTACCGATGCCGGTCAGCCGACCGCGCATCTGGTGCAGGCGCTTGGCGCCTGCGATGCACTGCTGCTGGAATGCAATCACGACCGCGAGATGCTGGACCGCTCGCCCTATCCCGCCTTCCTCAAGCGTCGCATCGGCGGCGACTACGGTCACCTGGCCAATGACGCCAGCGCCGAGATCCTGCGACTGCTCGACAAGCGCCGGCTCAAGCGCGTCATCGGCGCCCATCTGAGCCAGCAGAACAACACCCCCGAACTGGCCCGCGCGGCCATCGAGAGCGTACTCGGCAGCACCTTCGGCGAGATCGGCATCGCCTGCCAGGAAGAAGGGTTTTCTTGGTTGGACGTCTGATTGCCAAACGCGAGTGGGTCAGTCCTTTGTCAGGCTGCTTCCTTCTTGTGTGCGGCGCGTCAGAAACAATTTGTTTCTCTTTTTCTTCAGCTTGCAGGGCGCTGTACGCCCTTGCCGGGTCTGTGTCTTTGACGCCGATCACAAATCCGGCCTCAGGAGGCGCTGTCAGCCGATTGTCAGTGGGTTGCAGGGACGCTGGTGCGATGCGTTCCCGGGCTGTTTTGAGGGCTTCTTGCCCGGTCGGACGAGGGCCGGATCCTGTCGACCACGGAGGCGACGTTCTTGAGGCGAAAAAGTGAAGGGAAGGGCGCGATGCCAGCGGTACGTGAGACAAAACGCCGGACGAAAAAAAAACCGGTCTTGCGACCGGTTTTTTCCGAAGATAATCCGAAGATTACTTGGCCGGAGCGGCTTCAGCCGGCTTGGCATCAGCGGCCGGAGCGGCAGCGTCAGCAGGCTTGGCAGCGTCAGCGGCCGGAGCGGCAGCGTCAGCAGGCTTGGCAGCGTCAGCAGCCGGAGCAGCAGCGGCAGGAGCTTCAGCAGCGGGAGCAGCGGCAGGTGCCGGAGCTTCAGCAGCGGGAGCAGCAGCAGGTGCCGGAGCTTCTTCCTTCTTGCCGCAAGCAGCCAGAGCAACAGCCAACAACGAAGCGATCAACAGAGTCTTTTTCATGAATATTCCTTCAGTATTTAAAAATTGTGCGATGAATAATTACCGGTAATTATCGCTCTACTAGGAGGCTTTCGCCGCGGGTATGACCTCACGGTCGAGCTTCGGTTCTTGTATCTTTTTACTGCCGAAACAATGCCTGACAACGAAAACTTTCCAGCCCATCATTATAGCTATTTTTTTCCGAAATCACATCGTCGCCACGGGAATTCGTAAGAATTTGTAAGAACTTACATCCCCGGCCCTGCGGCCGCAAAAGCTTGATGCAAGCCACTTCCCGGGATTTCCTAAAGTAATTTCGAGAAGTTGCCACCATAATTTTTAACTAATCTCGAATAATGTCGAGCCAGCCGCTTTCATGCCATTGATGCAGGGCTTCCAGCAAGTCTTCGGAGGCCTGCTCGAAGTCGCTTTTGTCGAGCACACGCGAGTCGGCCAGGCGGGCCAGGATGGCCTTGTCACCGCGGTTGACCTGGAAGGATTCGCCATTGATGAAGACGTGGGAGCCGCGATACAGCATGCGTGTCTTGCGGTGCAAGGCCAGGCCGCGTTTCTTGGCCCCCTGGAAAAAGCGAGCAAAGGACAGTTCCTGGGCCGGTGCCTCGAAGAAGACGCTGGGTTTGGGCTCCGACAGGTGCTCGCCGAGGAAGATGGTGATGTCGTCGTCGGTGAAGCGGATCTTGTTGAGTTCATCCCGGATGCGCGCCACCATGTCCAGCGGCAACTCGGCCGGTCTGGCGCTGGCCTTGAGGTCCGGATCTTCATAGCGGCCGGGCAGGTCGATGGTATCCATCATGAATTCCAGGAAGGATTCGCCCAGTTCTTGATAGGCCGGTGCGCGGAAACCGATCGAATAGGTCATGCACTCGCCCACGGCCACACCGTCGTGGGCATATTGCGGCGGCAGGTAGAGCATGTCGCCCGGCTCCAGCACGAATTCCTGTTCCGGCTGGAAGTGGCTGAGGATTTTCAGGGGCACGCCTTCCTCCAGCGTCAGGTCATCCTGGGCGCTGATGCGCCAGCGGCGCTGGCCGTGGGCCTGCAGCAGGAACACGTCATAGGAATCGAAGTGCGGACCGACGCCACCGCCATCGGTGGCATAGCTGATCATCAAGTCATCCAGGCGCGCATCGGGCAGGAAGCGGAACTGGCGCAGCAGGGCGTCGGCCGCCGGATGATGCAGGTTCACGCCCTGCACCAGCAGGGTCCAGGCTTTCTGCTTCAAGGGCGGCAGCTTGTTGAAGGGGCCGTGCTGCATGTCCCAGCCATCGCTGCGGTGGGTGATGAGGCGCGATTCGACCTCCTCGCGACGGGCCAGGTCGAACAGTTCGCGGCGCGGCAGCGGTGCGGTGAAACCGGGGAGGGCGTTGCGGATCAGGAGCGGCTTCTTGTGCCAGTAGTCACGCAGGAATTGGGCGGGCGTGATGCCGCCGAGCAGATCGAGTTTTTTCATGGTCGCCATTATAGGCGGGCTGGCGCGGCAGCAAGCCATTGGCGGCGACCAAGTTTGATGCA
This sequence comes from Herbaspirillum sp. FG34, assembly GCF_057809315.1. NCBI lineage: Bacteria > Pseudomonadati > Pseudomonadota > Betaproteobacteria > Burkholderiales > Oxalobacteraceae > Herbaspirillum > Herbaspirillum sp. FG34. The sequence continues at coordinate 115,086 of NZ_JBMDJS010000011.1, forward strand.
GGTATAATCGCAGGGTCGAGAAACCGTTTTGAAAGAGTCCTTGCCTCGCGGGAATGGCAAGGGGATGGTTCTTAGGCCCCAACCCGGGTGGCAGGTGCCTGGCGCGCATGAACCGCAGCCCTGCCGCTCCCGCACCACTATCGATACAAAGGACCCTTACGATGAAGATCGCCAAGAATACCGTCGTTTCCGTCAACTACAAGCTGTCGGATGCCCAGAACAACCTGATCGAGCAAAGCAGCGAGCCGATGGTCTACCTGCACGGCGGTTACCACAACACCCTGCCCAAGATCGAAGAAGCACTGGATGGCAAGGAAACCGGCTACAGCACCACGATCCAGGTCGAGCCGGAAGATGCCTTCGGCGAATACGATTCCGAGCTGGTCAAGATCGAGCCGGTCGAACGCCTGCCGCAGCCGCTGGAAGTGGGCATGCAGTTCGAAGGTTCGCCCGACGATGACAGCGAGGAATCGGTCATCTTCACCGTCACCGAAGTCGCTGACGGCAAGGCCGTACTGGACGGCAACCATCCGCTGGCCGGTATCGCCCTGCGCTTCGAACTGGCGGTAACCGAAGTGCGTGCCGCCTCCGAGGAAGAAGTGGCCCACGGCCACGTGCATGGCGCCCATGGCCATCATCACCACCACGATGACGAAGAGGAAGGCGATGCCGGCGACCACTTCCGCAGCCAGCCGCTGAACTGATCCTGCATCGCCGCCGAGGGCGTCCCGAAAATCGGTAAATTCCTTCCGGCGATGACTAAAAAACGCCCGCAGATGCGCTCTGCGGGCGTTTTTCTTCATATAAGTCGTTAAAACTCGTTTTCCAGCCGCTTTCCAGCCGTTTTTCACCCGTATTGGCCGCCTAGCGCCGTTCTCCATCCGCATCGGCTACCGCAAACAGTTGCGGCAGGTGCTCATCGACCACTACCTTGAGCCAGCGCTCCCCCACACCCACGCTGCCGAGGTTGCCGCTCCAGAGGATGTGGGCGGCGGCCTTGTTCTTGCCGCCCTGAGCATGTACCACCAGCACCCGGCCCCGGAACTTGCCAGCCAGTTCCGAAAACAGTTTGCGCGTCTCGACAAAGCCGTCGCGCTGGGTCCGGAAAAAGGAGCGCCTGGGCGGCGTCCCGAAGGGATTGCCATCGCTGAAGAAGACGATGGCTGCACTCTTCTTCAGTGCGGCAAAGGCGAAGAGGTGCTGCAGCCAGTTGCGGTTGGCGATGAGACGGTCCTCGAACTCGTTGTTGCGTCCGCCATCGAGCAGGAAATGATTATTGGCCGCCGGCAGGTTGACGGTGGCGAAGAGGACATTGCCGACTTCCCAGCGGGTGTTTTCGGCATAGCTGCGAAATTTGGGCGTGAGCGACTGGCGCAGCATCGGCAGGCGGCTGGCGCCCAGGGAGAATTCGCCAGCGTAGAAGATATCGCGCATGCGCGCCAGGCGCTCGATGGCGTCCGAGCGGTTTTCGCGGTCGCGGCAGGTGATCCAGTCGCTGCCCGCCAGCGAGACGAAGATACCGTTCTGCGCCTGGGCGAGCAGGTCATGCCGTTGGGCATAGAGCGCGTCGTCGCAGCTTTCGGAGGGCGATTTGATGCCATTGACCACCACGAAGGCGAGATTGTCGGCATCCGTCTCGGCCAGCGCCTGGCGCAGCCCGGCGTCGCCCTTGACCCCGGCGGCCGCGTGGTTGATCACGGCAAACGCGAAATCCTGCGCGCCGGCGCGGGCCGCACCGGCAGCCAGCAGGGTGGCTGCCGCCAAGCAGGTGCTCAGCAGGAGGTGACGGAGCGGCTGGATCGGCATGCGGTCTCTGTGCGGGTCAAAGGGTGGCTGGTAGCGGCGGTGGGGGCTGTCCTCATTGCCCCCGGCGCAGGGCCTTGAGCTGGTAGAGCGCATCCAGCGCCTGGCGCGGCGTGAGGGCGTCGGGGTCGATGCCGTCCAGCGACTGCCACAGCGCCTGAGCCAGCGGATCAGGTTCGACCGTGGCTGGCGGCGTGCGTTCATCGTGCGCTTCTTCAGTTTCCACTGTGGTATCCATGAAGGAAGGGGCGCTGAACAGGTCGAACTGCGGCGTCGGCTGCATGGACTGGCTTTCCAGTGCCGAGAGGTGCTTGCGGGCGGCGCGGATGACCGCTGCCGGTACCCCGGCCAGTTGTGCCACCTGCAGGCCGTAGCTCTGCGAAGCCGGGCCGCTCTGCACGGCATGCAGGAAGACGATGCTGTCCTTGTGCTCCACGGCCGAGAGATGCACGTTGGCCGCCGTCGGATGGAGGTCGGGCAACTGCGTCAGTTCGAAATAGTGCGTGGCGAACAGCGTGAAGCTGCGGGTGACGTCGATCAGGTGCCGGGCAATCGCCCAGGCCAGGGCCAGGCCGTCGAAGGTCGAGGTACCGCGTCCGACCTCATCCATGAGCACCAGCGAATGCTCGGTGGCATTGTTGAGGATGGAGGCCGATTCGGTCATCTCCACCATGAAGGTGGAACGCCCCCCGGCCAGGTCATCGGCCGCGCCGATGCGGGTGAAGATGCGGTCGATGGGGCCGATTACTGCGCTGGTGGCGGGCACGAAGCTGCCCACATAGGCCAGCAGCGTGATCAGCGCCACCTGGCGCATGAAGGTCGATTTGCCGCCCATGTTGGGACCGGTGATGAGCAGCAGCTTGCGTTCGGCGGCCAGTTGGCAGTCGTTGGCGATGAAGCGCTCGATCTGGTTTTCTACCACGGGGTGGCGACCTTGCTCGATCTGGATGCAGGGTTCCTCGACCAGTTGCGGTGCGCACCAGTTGTTGCGCACGGCATGGTCGGCCAGGGCCACCAGGGTGTCGAGCTGGGCCAGGGCATGGGCGATGGATTGCAGGCGCACGATATGAACGCCCATGTCATTGAGTAACTGTTCGTAGAGGAATTTCTCGCGTGACAGTGAACGTTCCTGCGCGGAGAGCGCCTTGTCCTCGAAGGCCTTCAGTTCGGGGATGATGTAGCGCTCGGCATTCTTCAGGGTCTGGCGGCGGCGATAGTCTTCCGGCACCTTGTCGGTCTGGCCGTGGGTGACCTCGATGTAGAAGCCATGCACCTTGTTGTATTCCACGCGCAGGTTGGCGATGCCGGTACGTTCGCGCTCGCGCGCTTCCAGTTCCAGCAGGTACTGGCCGGCGTTTTCCGACAGACCGCGCAGTTCGTCGAGTTCGGCGTCATAGCCGCGCGCGATCACGCCGCCGTCGCGCACCATGGCGGCGGGTTCCAGCATGATGGCGCGTTCCAGCAGGTCCAGGCATTCCGCGGGCGTCGCCAGGTCTTCGTGCAACTGGCCCAGCAGCGGGGCTTCGGCGTCACGTGCACACATTTCCACGTAGGCGCGCAGCGACCCCAGTTGCTGCAGACCGCTGCGCAATCCCGCCAGATCGCGCGGACGGGCCGAGAGCAGGGCGATGCGGGTGGTGATGCGTTCGATGTCGGGCACCGCCGCCAGCGTGGCCGACAGGCCCGAGCAGGCATCGGTGCGCATGAGCGCATTGATGGCAGCGTGGCGCGCGCGCGCCACCTGCTGGTCGCGCAGGGCGTGATGCAGCCAGTGGCGCAGCAGGCGCGAACCCATGGCGGTGCGGCAGTGGTCCAGCGTGGAGAACAGCGTGGGCGCCAGCGCATTGGCATCCTGCGAACGGATGGTTTCGGTCAGTTCCAGGTTGCGGCGGGTGGCGGCGTCCAGGCCGATGAATTCATTTTCGGATTCGACGGTGAGCGTGCGCACGTGCTGCAGGCCGCGTCCCTGGGTCGATTGCGCATAGCGCAGCAGGGCTCCCGCGGCGCAGATGGCCGGGCCCAGGCCGTCGGCGCCGAAGCCGTGCAGGGTGGCCACGCCCAGTTGATCGAGCAGGGCCTTCTCGCTGCTGGGCTGGTCGAAATGCCAGTCCGGCACCGTCACGGCACGGTTGGGCAGCAGCGGCTCACACTGCTCCAGCTGGCCATCGGCCACCAGTACTTCGGCGGCCGAGATGCGTTCCAGCTCCTGTTTGACGCGGCCATCGAGCAGGGCGCTATCGACCGTGAATTCCATCATCTTCAACGCACCGCTGGCCATGGACAGCCAGGCCAGGCCGACCTGCATCTGCTTGCGCGACTTGGCCGGCAGCAGCTGCATGGCCAGCAGGCAGCGCTCGGCCTTTTCGGGCAGCAGGTCAGAGTCGGTCAGGGTGCCGGGCGTGACCACCCGCACCACCTTGCGCTCCACCGGGCCCTTGCTGGTGGCCGGGTCACCGATCTGTTCGCAGATCGCCACCGACTCGCCCAGCTTGATCAGGCGCGCCAGGTATTGCTCCACCGAGTGGAAGGGCACACCGGCCATCTTGATCGGGTTGCCGTTGGAGGAGCCGCGCTGGGTGAGCGTCACGCCCATCAGGCGCGACGCCTTTTCGGCATCCTCGAAGAACAGTTCGTAAAAATCGCCCATGCGGTAGAACACCAGCGTGTTGGGGTGGTCCGCTTTGATGCGCAGATACTGCTGCATCATCGGTGTGTGGGCGGCGAGGTCTTTGGTCATGGGTCAGGGGCGATGCGGGCATCGCTTCTTGCAAGTTCGGGAAGCATGGCCGCGCGGGCTGGCCTGGATCTCCGTGGACACCACGGGTTCATCAAGCCACGGCTGGCGGCGGGACGTCATGGCGGCCGCGATGGGGAGGCCGCCATAAATCAAAAATGCGGACCGTGGTCCGCATGCTTGAGCCGGGATTGTACGCGCATTGGGGCGGTGCAGCCAAGGGTTGCGCCCGGCGCGGCCCGGCGCAGGGGCAAAGCCGTGGGTGAATATCCAGAAAGTTCGGCATCCAAGCCCGTCCATCTTCCCGCCCAAATTCCCGCCAAAAAAAACAGGCGGCCACCGAAGTGGCCGCCTGCCCAGTCCGCAGGGGGAGACGGACTGTGGGGGGAGAAGGGCAAGGCTCAGTGCGCCGCTGTCGTATCGGCCACCCGGGTCGGCTTGGGGGCCAGCCACACCGCCAGCGCCGCCAGCGAGAAGGACACCGCGGCCATCATGAAGATGTGGTTGGTGGACAGCATCACGGCCTGGTTCTGCACGGTCTGCGCCAGGGATGCGGTGGCCTGTTCGGCGCTCATGCCGGCAGCCATCATGGTTTTGACCGCATCGCCGCCACGATCGACCAGGCCGGACAGTTCGGCGTGGAAGTAGGTGGCGTCGTTTTCCCAGCTGGTATTGACGATGGAGGTGGCAATCGCCCCGGCCATGGTGCGGCAGAAACTCATGAGGCCGGCGGCCGATGCGGTCTCTTCCTCGTTCACGCTGGAGAGTGCCAGCCCGGTCAGCGGCACGAAGAACAGCGGCAATCCGATACCTTGCAGGAACAATGGCCAGCCGATCTGGAAGAACGACATGTCGGTGGTGTTGAAGGCCCGCAGGAAGGTGATGAAACCCAGCCAGGTCACGCCGATGCAGACCAGCTTGCGCGCATCCACGGTGGTGGACATCTTGGCCACCAGAGGGGCGGTCATCACCGCCAGGATGCCGGTCAGCGCCGAGATGCAGCCGGACCAGGTGGCGGTATAGCCCATGTAGCCCTGCAGCCACAGTGGTGTCAGCACCACCGAACCGAAGAAGGCACCGAAGGCCAGGCAGATGGTGGTCACGCTGGCGGTGAAGCCGCGATGGCGGAACACCCGCAGGTCGACGATGGGATTGTGCTCGGTCAGCTCCCAGATCAGGAAGGCGATGAAGAACACCACAGCGGTCACGGCCAGCAGCACGATTTCGGTGGAGGCGAACCAGTCCTTTTCCTTGCCTTCATCGAGCATCAGTTGCAGTGCCGCCACCCAGACCACCATCAGGATCAGGCCCACGCGATCGATGGGCAGCTTGCTGGTCTTGGTCTCGAAGCGCTTGAGCATGCGCCAGCCGAGATAGCCGCAGATCAGCGCCACCGGCACGTTGATCCAGAAGATGTAGGGCCAGCTGTACTGGTCGCACAGTACCCCTCCCAGGATCGGCCCGGCAATCGGCGCCACCAGCGTGGTCATGGCCCACAGGCCCACGGCGGCCGGCGCTTTTTCCTTGGGGAAGATGCGCAGCAGCAGGGTTTGCGACAGCGGCATCAGCGGGCCACCGGCCAAGCCCTGCATCACGCGGAAGGCGATCAGCATGCCCAGCGAATTGGCCAGGCCGCACAGCGCCGAGAACAGGCCGAACATGACCATCGAGAGGATGAACACGCGCACCGTGCCGAAGCGATTGGCCAGCCAGCCGGTCAGGGGCACCGTGATGGCTTCGGCCACCGCGTAGGAAGTGATGACGTAGGTGCCCTGGCTGGTCGAAGCCCCCAGCGCGCCGGCGATGGTCGAGACCGAGACGTTGGCGATGGTGGTGTCGAGCACCGCGATGAAGTTGGCAGCCGCCAGCAGAATGCCGGCGCCCACCAACTGGCCGCCGGTCAGCGGGGCCTCGAAGAGACCAGGCTGGGCGGCGGGCTTGGGGGCTGGCAGGTCGCCAGCCGTTGCGCTTGGTGTGGATGACATGATGAGTCTTTCCTGGTGGTCGCTCGCTTACAGCGCGGCGGCCTTGGCCTCGGTGCTGGCTGTCTTGGGCTGGACGTCGCCGGCCTTGATCTGGCCGCGCGTATCGATCTCCACTTCCATCGACAGGCCCACCGACAGCGGACGCTGCGCCAGTTCCTTGGGATCGAGCGAGATGCGCACCGGCAGACGCTGCACCACCTTGATCCAGTTACCGGTGGCGTTCTGCGCCGGGATCACCGCAAAGGCCGAACCGGTACCACCGGACAGGCCCGTCACCACACCGTGGTATTGCACCGAACTGCCATAGAGGTCTGCCGTCATGGTCACCGGCTGGCCGATGCGCACCTTGGTCAACTGGCCTTCCTTGAAGTTGGCATCCACGTGCATCTGTTGCAGCGGCACCACCGACAGCAGGCTGGCACCGCTCTGCACGCGCTGGCCGACCTGTACCTGGCGGCGGGCGATGACGCCATCGACCGGGGCGCGCAGCACGGTGCGTTCCAGGTCCAGCCTGGCCTGATCCAGCTTGGCGCGGGCCAGCACCACTTCCGGGTTGTCGGCCACCGTGGTGTTGGCGGTCAGCACGGTGCTGGCCTTTTCTGCGCCCTGGGTGGCCTTGATGTTGGCGCGGGACTGCACTTCAGCCGCTTCGGCCGCCTTCAGATTGGCCTGGGCGGTCAGCAGGGCGGTACGGGCATTGCTCAGTTCTTCGCCGGAGACCGACCCTGACTTGGCCAGCGCTTCGCGGCGCTGCAGGTCGATCTGGGCACGCTGCAGGTCGGCCTGGGCCGACAGCAACTGGGCACTGGCGCGCTTCTGGTCCGCTTCGCGGGCCAGCACCTGGGCCGCCAGGCCGGCATCGTTGGCGAAGTAGCCCTTGACCTTGCGTTCGGTGCGGTCCAGGTCGGCGGCGGCCTGGTCTACGGCCAGCCTGGCGTCGGCATCATCGATGCGCACCAGAACATCCCCTTTCTTGACGGCCTGGGTGTCGACCACGTCGACGGCGGCCACGATGCCGTTGATGGCGGGGGTGACGGTGGCCACTTCGGTGGCGGTGTAGGCATTGTCGGTCTCGACGTAGCGCGAGCCGATCAGGTACCAGTAGGTGCCGTAACCGATGGCGACGATGGCGACCACGCCGCCGAAGATGGAAAAGAGCTTCTTGCGCTTTTGCGCGGCGGCCGCCTTGCTGGCCGCTTCATTGCGCTGACGGGTTTCTTCGGCCAGGGTGTGGGCCGCCTGGGAATCGCTGTGGGACATGATGTTCAACCTTTCGCTTGCTGTTCGGTGTGGGGCGCGGTGGCGCTGTCTTGGCTCTTGCTGTCGTCGGCGGCACGGTAGCCGCCGCCCAGGGCGCGCACCAGCGCGACATCCAGGGTGAACATGCGCGAGCGCAGGTCCGAGAGCTGGCGCAGGTTGCTGATGAGCGTGTCCTGCGCATTGAGTACGTCGAGATAGGTGTTGAGGCCACCGTTGTAGCGGTTGCTGACGATGCGATACGCCTCGTCGGCGGCGTCGGCGGCGGCTTGCACGTCGTGCAGGCGACCGGCCAGGGCCTTCTCGCTCACGCCGACATCGGCCACGTCCTGCAGGGCCTGGGTGACGGCCTGGTCGTAGTTGGCCACGGCTTCGTCATAGCTGGCGCTGGCCGAACGGAACTGTCCGCGCAGACGACCTCCATTGAAGATGGGCAGGGAGATGGCCGGGCCGAAGCTGCCGATGTCCGAGCCGCTGCGGGTGAGCATGTCGATGCCCAGCGACTGGAAACCGAAATAAGCCGACAGGTTCACGTTCGGATAGAAGGCCGCACGCGCCACCTTGATCTGCTTGCCCGCCGCTTCAGCGCGCAGGCGTGCGGCCACGATGTCGGGACGACGGCCCAGCAGTTCCACCGGCAGTTGCTGCGGCAGGCCGAAGGGCTTGGACAGATCGATCTGCGGACGCGCCAGCCGCAGCCCGCGATCCGGACCGGCACCGGCCAGCGCGGCCAGCTTGTTGCGTTGCAGGGCGATGGATTCGTCGGTGGCTTTCAGATCGGCCTGGGCGATGGCGCGGCGGGCTTCCATCTGCTTGACCGAGCCACGGGTTTCCAGACCGTTGTTGAAGCGCTGGTTGAACAGGTCCAGCGTCTCTTCACGCACCTTCAGGGCGGCGACATTGGTATCGCGCTGGGCGTAGAGCTGGGCCAGTTCGGCGTAGGCCGAGGCGATCGAGGTGGCCAGCGTGATGCGCGCCTGAGCGGCGTCGGCACGGCTGGCTTCCAGTTCCGAGGTGGCGGCGGCCAGGGCCGCGCGATTCTTGCCCCAGAAATCGATTTCGTAGCTGAAGTCCAGCGTGGTGCGGGTTTCGTTGTTGTAACCCTTGGGCACGAAATCCGGCGGCACGCCGTTGTTGTAGGACTGCTTCATGCGGTCCAGCGAGGCGTTGCCGCTCACTTGCGGATACAGGGCCGCACCTTGCTGCTGGGCGCTGCCTTCGGCCTTCATCAGGCGCGCCTTGGCCACGGCCATGGAGGGTGCACTTTGCAGGGCTTCATCGATAAGCGCATTCAATTGGGCGTCACCGTAGACCGTCCACCACCGGTCGCTGGGCCAGGCGGCTTGTACGGCGTCAGCGGCCAGGGTCTGGCGGGTCTGGTACTGATCGATGGATTTCGGTTCGGCGCGCGCACCGAGATCGGTGAAGGAGGCGCAGCCGGTCATGAGCGTGGCCGTCAGCACGGCCGCCGAGACCGCCACCGCCCGCCGCCACGGCAGGGTAGGCCGCGCGGATCGCAGCGCCGGATGGGGCGCCCGCTGATCGGGGAGGGATGAGTTCTTGTTCATTTGCGTGGAGAGTGGAGTGAACAACTGAATCAGGAAATCGGATGTTTATTAACTGTACAGTTCAGTATAGTATTCGGTTTTATGAAGTGTCAAGGCACATTGCGAGAAATTGCTCGTCTTTGTGCGGCATTGCCGCAACATGGTTTTTTCTACCGTATTTGAGGGTAATCAGGCGGCTTTCTGCGGCATCGTCGCCTATAATTCGGGATTGGCCGGTTTTCCGGCCGGCATCACAGGACAATCATGCGCAAGAAGAGTGAAGAGCGGCGGCAGCAGATGATCGACATCGCTGCCGAGGTATTCAACGAAATCGGTTTCGAAGGCGCCTCCATGGCGGAAATCTCGGCCCGTATCGGGGGCTCCAAGGCCACGCTGTACAACTATTTCAGCTCCAAGGAAGAAATCTTCGTGGAGGTGATGATCAAGCAGGTGGGTTGCCAGTTTGAAGAGTTGTTCATGGCCTTGCGTAATGAAGACGAAGTACGGGCCGGTTTATTGCGCTTGGCAAATCATTATCTGGGGGTGGTGTTCCGGCCCGAGATCGTGGCGGTCAAGCGGCTGGCGATGTATTACGCGGGCAAGTCGGAACTGGGGCCGCTGCTGTATGAGCGCGGGCCCAAACGCGGCTGGACGCGCATTGCCGATTTCCTGAAGGTCAAAATGGAGGAGGGCAAGCTGCGCTCCTCTGACGCCTGGATTGCAGCCATGCAGTTTCGCGCGCTGATCGAAGCGGAATGGATGGAAGTGCGCATGCTCAACGTGGTCACCGAGATCCCGGCGGATCAGCTGCAGGCGTCGGCCCAGCGGGCGGTGGAGGCTTTTCTTTATCTGTATCAGCCGCGCTGAAAGGATTCAGAAGCTCAGTGCAGCAGCGTGCCGGTAGTCGATCAGGGCGCCCATGGGCGTCTGAGTCCACGCCTGTTCCCGGTGCGAAGTTTCGGAAATGTCACTGGCGCTCATCTTGGCAAAGCGCTTCTTGATGGCCAGCAGCAGACCCAGTTCGTCCTCATCGAAGTGATTGCGGTCAGCACTGCGCAAGGCCCGCACCTGGGTCCCTTCCATCGCGCCGACCTGGACCTCCGTCTGTTCGATGAGTCCACGCTGCTCCAGCAGGGAAAACAGCAGGCGGAAAGCTGACGGCACCGGTCCGTAGGGCAGGCGTTCATAAGCCAGCCCCGAGAGACTTCTTCCTCGCTGCTGGTAATGCTTGAAATCGCTGTAGAACAGCAGCTTGTTGAGCTTGGTCACGAAGACACCTTCGCCTTCGCTGAGCAAGAGCACGACTTGTTCGAGCTTGTCCAGCCGAAGGCTCTCGGCAGGGGCGGTACGTGCGGTGCTCACGAAGGCCTTCTCCAGCGCAGCGGCGCCCGCCCGCTTTTCCAGTTCGGCCAGCAGCCGGGTACGCACTTGCGGAGCAAGATCACGCGCACTGCGGACCAGTTCAATGAGGGTGTCGACCGAGCCCATTGCCATGCGCATGGCCTTGTCATGCGCGTCGGACTGCAGCTTGCCGTTTTCGTAGCGGCTCACGGTGGCCACGCCCCAGCCCAGCACCGCAGCCAGCTCGACTTGTGACAGCCCCAGCGACTTGCGCCAGGCGATCAGCCTGTCCGGCTCAACCATTCCATGCCGCGCGCGATACAGCGCGCGCGCCTTGACCAGGCTGTCTTCCATGTCCAGCGTCTGGAAGCTCTCGCCACAGCGGCCGCAGGCGAAATAATCCACCGGTACGTCAAACGTTTCCTTGTTCACGATACGGGCCTCCGTCGTGCTGACAAGATGCACGGTTCCCTCGCCGGCACAGTTGGGGCAAATTTCAAAGGGCTTCAGGTCCATAAAACACTCCATAAAACACTCCATCAAACACTCCATTGCACAGGGGGCTTCTTGAAGGGAAACTGCATTGGTCTTTCAGGCGGGTGAAATGACATGCACGTCGTCCGGCGTCCCTCGCGCGACATTGCCAGACAGAGCTTGATGTACACGCGATGGCCCCGCTCCTGCCCGCCCATGTGCTGCGCTACCGTCTTGCCGAAGTGCCAGACCCAGCCTGTGCCCCAGTCGTTCTGGCCGGGGCCGTAGCTGTAGTCCTCGATGCGGAGCTGCTTGAGCTCGCGCACCACATCCACCATCTCGAAATCGATTTGCGCCATGAATTCCAGTGTCTTGCGCTGACGCGACAAGATGATGTCCCGGGAGGGCAAGGCACCCAAGCGGGTGAGGAAGTGCTGCACCTGCAATCGGGTCGCTGACATGGCGGAAGCTCCAATATTAAATCAATTGATTAGTGTGTTAAGGGAAATAATCAATTGATGTTGCATGTGGGATACGTTGAGGTTTGATGTTCCCTCAGGCTGTCGCCCAGCGGTTTCGAAAAGATGGGATAAACCGCTACAAAATGGGCCGTAAAAAAAAGCCGGACTTGCCTCAACGGCAAGCCCGGCTTCCCCCGCATCGGGGCCGATATGAACGATTTCAGCGCTGATGCACCCGCACCCCCGCCGAATAGGTCGCGGCGATGGCACGGTCATCACCCAAAATGGCCAGTGCGAACAATTGTTCCTCCAGGCTGTCGGTGGTGGCGCTGCGGCGGGCCAGCAAGGGCGTTGCCTGCGGATCCAGCACGATGAAGTCGGCGTCGCAGCCCGGCGTGAAGCTGCCGATGGTGCCTTCCAGTTGAAGCGCGCGGGCACCGCCCAGGGTAGCCAGATAGAACATGCGTTGCGCCGGGAGGTAGGTGCCGCCCATGCGGGCTACCTTGTAGAGCTCGTTCATGGTCTGCAGCATCGAGAAACTGGTGCCGCCGCCGACATCCGTGGCCAGCGACAGTGGCACGCGCGCCGCATCGGCACGGGCGAAGTCGAACAGGCCGCTGCCCAGGAACAGGTTGGACGTCGGGCACAAGGTGGCGGCCGATTGCGTGGCCGCCATGCGGGCACGATCCTGGTCATCCAGCCAGATGCAGTGGGCATACAGCGCGCGCTGGCGCATCAGGCCATAGCCGTCATACACGTCCAGGTAGCTGCGGGCATCGGGATAGAGTTCCTTCACCCATTTCACTTCGTCGGTATTTTCGGCCACGTGGGTTTGTATATACGTGTCCGGATATTGCGCGGCCAGTTCGCCCGCCAGCTTCATCTGTTCATGGGTGGAGGTCGGCGCGAAGCGCACCGTGATGGCGTAATGCTGGCGCCCCTTGTTGTGCCAGCGCCCGATCAGCTCCTCGCTCTCGCGCACCCCCGACTCGGCCGTATCACGCAGGAAATCCGGCGCATTGCGGTCCATCAGGCATTTGCCGGCCACCATGCGCAGGTTGCGTGCATGGCTGGCGGCGAAGAAGGCATCCACCGACTGCGGATGTACCGTGCAATACACGGCGGCACTGGTGGTGCCATTGCGCAGCAGTTCGGCCAGGAAGAAATCGGCCACTTCGGCCGCGTGTTCCGGTTGCTGGAAACGGCGCTCAGCCGGGAAGGTGTAGTTGTCCAACCAGGGCAGCAGGCCAGGCGCGGGCGAGCCGATGATGTCGGTCTGCGGGTAGTGGATGTGGGTATCGATGAAGCCGGGGCAAAGGATCTTGCCGCGCAGGTCTTCGATGGCGGTGCCGGGCGGCAGGGTGGCGGCCAGCGTGGCGTAGTCGCCGGCGGCCTGGATCTTGCCGTCTTGCACCAGCAGCAGGCCATCGCTGTGCCATTGGGTGGCGTGCTCGTCGAAGGCGGGATCGTTGGTGAAATACAGCAGGCTGGCGCGGTAGGCTTGCAGGGATGGGCTCATGGTGTTTCCTCGATGCAGGCGGCGCCGCGCGCACGGGCGCGGGCCGTCGATTCAGTGGTCATCATACTGGAAGGCACGGTCGTGACGATGCTTTCCGTGTTGCGAAAGTGGAATCGAAGGGGAACCCCGTGCGATCAGCCAGGACGTGTCGACAGGATTCCCGGAAGGGGTGACGGCAGGGTGTTCCTTCAGCCTCTGCCGTCCAGAGCGTGTGTGGCCAGACTCAGTGGCCATGCCTTGGGTTTGGGGTGGGTAAAGCGCAATTCCCACAGCTGCATCAGTTGCGCCACCACGGCAATGGCGATGCTGGCGGGTTCCTTGCCATAGATGCCGGGAATGCCGATGGGGCAGGTGATGCGTTCCAGCTGCGCCGCCGAGTAACCGCGCTCAGCAAGGCGATGCTCGAACTGCTTGCGCTTGGTGATGGACCCGATCAGCCCGAACCACGCCGCATCGTCACGCTTGAGGATGCGTTCGCTCAATTGCTGGTCGAGGGCGTGGCTGTGGGTCATCACGAGATAATACGCGCCGGGTTCGGCCATGTCGACCGCAGCATTGGGCACATCGGTAGCCTCGATGCGGATCTGCGGCGGCAGATCGGGCGGGAACATGTCTTCACGCTCATCGACCCACAGCACCCGGCAGGGCAGGTTGGACAAGACCTTGACGATGGCCGCGCCGACGTGGCCGGCACCGAACAGCAGCACCTGCGGTTGATATGCCCGGCACAGGTCGAGCAGCCAGCGGCGGCCCTGTGCGTCGCGTACCAGTTGCGTCTGCCGCGCGTGGCGCAATGCCTCGCGCGGCAAGCCGAGTTCGGGGCCATCAGGCGGGCAGGGCTCGCCATCGTTATCCATCAGTTGCAGCGGCCCGTCCTGATCCAGCGGCAGTGCGCGACACAGGTCGCTGCCTTCGGACCACGCCTGTTCCAGCGCCTGCCACGTGTGCAGTGATATGGCATCGGCCTCGATGCGCTCAAAGCAGAGCAACACCACGCCCCCGCAACATTGGCCCAGACTGGGCCCGAGGGCGATGCGTTCGAGCCGGCGGCGGTTGGTCAGCGGGGCGGCGTCGGCCTGCAACATGGCGCGGGCAATCTGCGCCGCGCGCCATTCGAGGTGGCCGCCGCCGATGGTGTCGAACTGGCCCCCGGCGGTATAGAGCATGCGCGCTCCGGGCTCGCGCGGCGTCGAGCCCTGGATCTGTGCCACCGTCACCAGCACCGCCGGGACGCTGTCCTGCTGCATGCGACGCAATGCGCTCAGCCATGTGGTCATGATGTTTCTCCGCCGCGTATTACTGGGTAAGCGTGGCCGCGCGCACGGCATCGACCGCGTCGAGGATGGCTTCACTGGTGGCCGGTGCGCGCAGCGGGGGATTGACACGATGCGCGCCCACCGCCGACACCGCATCGCGGATTGCCAGGAACACCGAGAACGGCAGCAGCAGCGGCGGTTCCCCGACGGCCTTGGAGCGGTGGATGGTATCGGAGACATTGCTGTTGGCATAGAGCTCGGTACGGAAGGCTTCCGGACAATCCGAGATGGCCGGAATCTTGTAGGTCGAGGGGGCATGCGTCATCAGCTTGCCGTCCTTGTTCCACCACAGTTCCTCGGTGGTCAGCCAGCCCATGCCCTGGATGAAGCCGCCTTCGACCTGGCCGATGTCCAGCGCCGGGTTCAGGCTCTCGCCGGCGTCATACAGCAGGTCGGCCTGCAACAGTTTCCATTCACCGGTGAGGGTGTCGATCACCACTTCGGATACCGCCGCCGCATAGGCGAAATAGAAGAAGGGATGACCGTGCATGCGCTTGGCATCCCAATGCACCTTGGGCGTGGAATAGAAACCGTCGGACCACAATTGCACGCGTTGCAGATAAGCCTTCATCACCAGTTCGACGAAGGGCAGTGATTGCTCGCCTGCCAGCACCAGTCCATCGGCAAAGCGTACCGATGCTACCTCCACGCCGAAATGCCGCGCGGCCACCTCGGCCAGGCGTGCACGGATCTGCAGGGCCGCATCCTGCGCCGCCTTGCCGTTGAGGTCGCTGCCGGTGGAGGCGGCGGTGGCCGAGGTGTTGGCGATCTTGCTGGTATCGGTGGCGGTGCAGCGCACCTGTTCCAGCGGCACGCCCAGGGCATGGGCGACCACCTGCGCCACCTTGGTGTTCAGACCTTGCCCCATCTCGGTGCCACCGTGATTGACCAGCACCGAGCCATCGGTATAGACGTGCACCAGCGAGCCGGCCTGGTTCAGGTGCGGCACGTTGAAGGAAATGCCGAACTTCACCGGCGTCAGAGCCAGGCCCTTCTTGAGCACCGTGCTGGCGGCATTGAACTCGGCGACCGCGCGGCGACGTTCCTGATAGCGGCTGGTGCGTTCGAGCTGGTCGACCAGGCCGTGGATGATGTTGTCTTCCACCTTCTGCCCGTAATGGGTGACGTTGCGCGCCTCCGGTCCTTCGGCCTCGCTGGGGCCATAGAAATTGTTGCGGCGGATCTCCAGCGGATCACGGCCGAGGTTGCGCGCAATCTCGTCGAGGATGTACTCGATGGCCAAGGCACCCTGCGGTCCGCCGAAGCCACGGAAGGCGGTATTGGATTGGGTGTTGGTCTTGCCGCACATGGCGTGGATTTCCACGTCCGAAAGATAGTAGGCATTGTCGAAGTGGCAGACCGCGCGTGTGGCCACCGGGCCGGACAGGTCGGCCGAGAAACCGGCGCGCGAGATCATGTCGATTTTTGCCGCGACGATGCGGCCATCGTCGTCATAACCGATCTCATAGTCATAGGCAAAGCAGTGACGCTTGCCAGTGACCATCATGTCGTCATCGCGGTCGGCGCGCAGCTTGACCGGGCGCCGCAGTTTCGCTGCCGCCACCGCCGCGGCGCAGGCCCACAGGGCCGATTGCGATTCCTTGCCGCCGAAGCCGCCGCCCATGCGCCGACATTCCACCAGCACGTCATGCGAGGCCAGTTTCAGGACCGTGGCGATGTGATGCTGCATTTCGCTGGGGTGCTGGGTCGAGCAATAGACGTGCATGCCGCGTCCCTCCCTGGGGATGGCATAGGAAATCTGTCCTTCCAGATAGAACTGCTCCTGGCCGCCCACGTCGAACTGGCCGCGCAGCTTGTGCGGCGCCAGCGCCAGAGCCACCGCCGGTTCGCCGCGCGTCAGGTGCATCGGCGGGAGCACGTAGGATTGCGCAGCGTGCGCCTCACGCGGGGTCAGGATCGGCGGCAGTTCTTCGTAGTCGATCACCGCCAGGCGTGCGGCGCGGCGGGCCTGGTCATGGCTGTCGGCGACCACGATGAAGACTGGCTGGCCCACGTATTGCACCAGGCCATCGGCCAGCACCGGGTCATCGTGGATGATGGCGCCGCATTCGTTCTCGCCGGGAATATCGTTGGCGGTGAAGACGGCGCGCACACCAGGCGCGGCCCTGACCTGCTCCAGATCGATCGCGCGCACCCGGGCATGGGCCTTTTGCGACAGCCCCAGCGCCGCATGCAGCGTGCCTTGCAGCTCGACGATGTCGTCGGTATAGGTGGCTTCGCCGGTCACGTGCAGCATCGCCGATTCATGCGGATGCGGCTTGCCCACGGTGGCCCAGTCCCTGGGCGGCTGGACCAGGGTGTTGAGGAATTGTTCGGTTTGCTTGTTCATGCGGTTCTCCTGCTGGTTCGGTCCAAGGGCTTCACGCGGCGCTGACCGCGAAGGCGCGCACATCCTGACGCGCCAGCGGCGCCTCGGTGCGGGTTTCCAGCCAATAGCGATAGAGCAGGTTCTGCGCCGTGCGCAAGCGATAGGCCGAGGTGGCCCGCATGTCCGACAGGGGCGCATAGTCCTGTGCAAGTGCAGCCATCGCTGCCTGCACTTGTGCTTCGCTCCAGGCAGCGCCTTGCAGCAGCGCTTCAGCCTGCGCGGCCCGCTTGGGGGTGGCGGCCATGCCGCCGAAGGCGATGCGCGCCTCGGTGATGATGTCGCCATCCATACGCAGCGCGAAGGCGGCACAGACCGCAGAGATGTCCTGGTCGAAGCGTTTGGAGAGTTTGTAAACCCGGAAGCGCAGGTCCTTTCGCGGCAGCGGGATGCGTACGGCCTGCACCACTTCATCGGATTGCAGGGCCGACTTCTGGTAAGCCAGGTAGAAATCTTCGAGCGGCATGACACGTTGGCCACGCACGCTGGCCAGCACGATCTGCGTGCCCAGTGCGATCAGCCAGGGCATGGAGTCGCCGATGGGCGAACCATTGGCGACGTTGCCGCCCAGCGTGCCGGCATTGCGCACGGGCAGGGAGGCGAAGCGCTGCCACAGTTCCGACAGCTCTTGCGGATAATGGCGCGTGGCTTCGGCGTAAGCCTCTTCCAGCGAGACGCCGGCGCCGATCTCCAGCATGCCGTCCTGCACCTGCATGGCGCGCAGTTCTTCCACGCGGCCGATGTAGACGATATCGCCCAGCTCGCGCATCTGTTTGGTCACCCACAGGCCCACGTCGGTGGAGCCGGCCAGGATACGGGCCTTGGGCAGGTCGGTACGCAGCTGCACCAGTTGTGCGAGGGTGCGCGGTGCATGGAAGGTCTGGCCTGCATGCGTGACGGCCAGCGGCGTGTCCTGGTCGATGGCGCGCAGGGCCGACTTGACGGCCTCGCGGTCGAACTCGACCTTGGGCAGTTCGCCCATGCGGCGTGCCGCATCGATGATGGGGCGATAGCCGGTACAGCGGCACAGGTTGCCGGAGAGGGCATCGTCGATCTCGCGCTTGCCGGGCGTGATGCCGTCCTTGTCATGCTTGAGGTACAGGCCCCACAGCGACATCACGAAGCCCGGCGTGCAGAAGCCGCATTGCGAGCCATGGCATTCCACCATGGCCTGCTGCACCGGATGCAGGCAGCCATCGGCTTGCTTCAGGTCTTCCACGGTGAACAGGGCGCGGCCGTCCAGCGTGGGCAGGAATTGAATGCAGGCATTGACCGTCTTCAGTTCCAGCCGGTCATCGCGCAATTCGCCCACGACCACGGTACAGGCACCGCAATCGCCTTCGGCGCAGCCTTCCTTGGTGCCGGTGCAATGCAGGTCCTCGCGCAGATGCTGCAGAACGGTGCGGGTCGTGGGTTGGCCTGCTACTTCGTGGGTCTGGCCGCGAAAGTAGAACTGGATGGGGCGGGTAGTCTCTGGCATTTGGCTTTACTCGAAATGGATTGTCTACAAAACAGACTGCTTTATGGCGCGCTCCAGGGCGTATCGTGGGGCGTGCTTCTTGTTGTTGGATCTGCTTTCAGGCGGCCTGTCCGCTTGGGGCGGGGCCGGCCTGTGGTGTCTCCCGTGGCCAGATGGCATTCAAGAAACGTGCCGGGGTCGTCAAAAGAGGAAACGGATTGTCCGCGCACGATTGTTGCGGACGATTGTCGGGTTCCCTCTTGTCACGATCCCGAATGGGCAGCCCCTGTCGTGCCGGGCTGCCTCCTCGATTTTTTCAATTTACTTCATGTTCCCGGGCAGGGCTCACTCACCGCCGAGGTAGATGATCTTGAACAGGAAGATCGCGGCGATGATCCAGATTACCACTGAAACATCCTTCATACGACCCGTGAGCAGCTTCAGTCCGGCATAGCTGATGAAGCCCAGCGCCAGGCCGTTGGCAATGGAGTAGGTGAAGGGCATCACCAGGGCGGTGATGACGGCCGGCACGCATTCGGTGGTGTCTTCCCAGTCGATGTGGACCAGTTCGCGCAGCATCAGGCAGGCCACGAAGAAGAGCGCCGGTGCGGTGGCATAAGCCGGGACCACACCGGCCAGCGGGGCGATGAACAGGCACAGCAGGAACAGCACGGCGATGGCGACGGCGGTGAGGCCGGTGCGGCCACCGGCCTGTACGCCAGCGGCGCTTTCGATGTAGGCGGTGGTGGAGGAAGTGCCCAGCAGGGAGCCGGCGACAATGGCGGTACTGTCGGCCATGAGGGCCTTGTTCAGACGCTCCATCTTGCCTTCCTTCATGAGCCCGGCGCGAGTGGCCACGCCCATCAGGGTGCCGGTGGCGTCGAACAGTTCCACCAGGAAGAACACCAGCACGACATTCAACAGGCCCATGGAGATGGCGCCCTTGATGTCCAGTTGCAGGAAGGTCGGGGCCACCGAGGGCGGGGCGGCGAAGATGCCGGAGAAGTGGTTGCCGCCGAAGAGGAAGGACAGCACCGTGACCAGCAGGATGCCGATCAGCAGCGCGCCGCGTACCTTCAGGCGGTCCAGCGCCACGATCACCAGGAAGCCAATGATGGCCATCACCGGGGCCGGCTGGTGCAGGTCGCCGAGGGTGACGAAGGTGGCGGGGTTGGCCGCGACGATGCCGGCACTCTTGAGGGAGATGATGGCCAGGAAGAGTCCGATGCCGGCCGGAATGGCCGTGCGCAGCGAGGCCGGGATGCTCTTGATGATCAGCTCGCGTACCCGCAGTACGCTCACCAGCAGGAACAAGCAACCCGAGATCAGCACCGCGCCCAGCGCAGCCTGCCACGGGAAGCCCATGCCCTTGACCACGGCATAGGCAAAGTAGGCGTTCAGGCCCATGCCGGGGGCCAGGCCAATGGGGTAGTTGGCATACAGGCCCATGATGAGCGTGCCGACAGCCGCCGCCACGCAGGTGGCCACAAAGACCGAGTCCTTGGGCATGCCGGCATCGCCCAGAATGCTGGGGTTGACGAAGATGATGTAGGCCATCGTCAGGAAAGTGGTCAGGCCGGCCAGTAGTTCCGTGCGTACGGTGGTGCCGTTTTCTTCCAGGTGGAAGAACTTGTTCAAGGCGTTCATTGTGGGTTGTCTCCGTTTGGTCCGTTTTTATTCGCCGGAAAACTTGTCTGATGCTGTCCATCCTCTTGTGCGGGCTGGTCAGGCTGGGTCAGGCAAAAAATGGGCGTTGCTGGTGGGGGTGCTTTTCGCATTGTTCTGGCAGCGTTGCTAATGTCGTTCAATTTCATGGGAGGGATGTAAGGGCTATGACATAGCCATTATTAACCTGGAGTTATAAGTGGATTCGTCGACGAAAATCGGAGGTGAGACTGAGGATTGTTGCCGATGATTGGTGATGCGCAGGTATGGAATCTTGTGTCGCTCAGGCGAGATTTTGCCAGTTTTATTCGGCTGGGGTTTTTGGGGATTGTTTTTGTTGTTTCTTGGAAATTGTTTACTTGTTTTCTTGGGTAGTCTGCACGGAATGTCTTCCTGCGCTCTAGCTTAATTATTTTCTCTCTCCGGGCGGAACGGAGCGCCGGGGGCGGCCCGGCAGCCGCTCACTTTTCTTGTCTCGCCAAGAAAAGTAAGCAAAAGAAGGCGACCCCAAAGAGCCAGCCCTCCTGCGGAGGGTCCCCGTCGCAGCGAAGCGAAAAGTGGGAAGAATAGAGTCGCTTCGCTCCGACTATTCTTCTGATCCACTTTTCGCTCCGCTGCGACGGCTGGCTCTATGGGGACCGTCCACACGGGCTCGCCTTCGGCATCGCCATTGTCTTCCTCGCCTTCGGCATCGCATTTGTCTTCCTCGCCTGCGGCTTTGTGCGGTCGGGTGCTCAAACTCCCGTTCGGACTGAGTAGCGGCACCGCCGCGTATCGAAGACGCGCCGCTGGCTAAATCATATAAATCATTAGCGCTTCGCCTCAAAGCTGCGCAGGAAATCCAGCAAAATCTGCCCCGAGACCTCCGCATCATCCGCCGTCATCGTCTCCAACGGATTGTGGCTGATGCCGCCATTGCCACAACGCGTAAACAACATGCAGACATCCGTCAGTTTCGCAATCGCCATCGCATCATGCCCCGCTCCGGAAGCCAACTCGAACGGCGTCACCCCCGCACGCTCCGTCGCGGCGCGCAACTGATCCATCAGCCACGGCGCACACGGCGCAGCCGGGGCGCTCAAGGTCTCTTCGAGCTTGAAGTCAATGCTGCGGCGAGTACAAATCTCTTCGATCTTGCCCAGGATGTCCTTCACCGCCGCAATACGCACTCCATCCTCGGCCGCACGAATGTCCAGCGACAACTGGCACGCGCCCGGAATCACATTCGTCGACCCGCGCGGTACCTGCAACTGCCCCACCGTGCCCACCAGCGCGGCATGCTGGTCCTGCGAACAACGCTGCTCCACAGCCAGGATGATCTCGGCCGCCGCGGCGGCCGCATCCTTGCGCATGTCCATCGGCGTGGTGCCGGCATGGCTGGCTACACCCTTCAATTCCACCAGATAGCGCGAGCTGCCCGCAATCGAGGTGACGATGCCTACCGGCAAATCACGATTGAGCAACACCGGTCCCTGCTCGATGTGCACCTCCACATAGCCCAGGATGTCGGCCGGGTCGCGCGCGATCTGCGGGATGGCCGCGACATCATGACCCGCCCTGGTGATGACCTCGCGCATGCTGATGCCATCCTTGTCCTGCAACTCCAGCAGCTTCATGTCGAAATGGCCGGTCACCGCATTGCTGCCCAGGAAGGTGCTCTTGAACCGCACACCTTCTTCTTCCGAAAAACCGATCACCTCAAAATGGAAAGGCAAGGTCTCGCCACGTTCATGCAAATGCTTCACCACGGCGATGGGCAGCAGGATGCCTTCGCGTCCATCGTATTTGCCCCCATTGCGCACCGTGTCGTAGTGCGAGCCGGTCAGCAGGGTCTTGGCCTGCGGATCCGTGGAAAGATATCGCCCCACCACGTTGCCGACCGCATCGATATGCACGTGCATGCCGGCCTCGCGCATCCATTGCGCAATCTGCTCTGCCGTGCGCTGGTGCGTTTCGGTGAGATAGGTGCAGGTCAGCGCTCCTTCGTCTTCGGACAAGGCGCCGATCTCTTCTGCCCACTGCATCACCATCGCGCCCATCGCCGGACGATGGCCCAGCAGGTCGTTGATGCGCATCTCGGCAATGCGGCCGATCTGGCGCAGGGCTTCACGCAATTCGTCTTCCGGCTGGTTGCGCAGGCGGCGGGCAAAGGTGGCGATGATCTGCTGGCGCGTGAGGCCCGCACCGGTGGGGCCCTTCACCGCAAGGATGAAAGGGAAGCCGAACTTTGCGTTGTAGTCGGCATTGAGTTGTTGCAGGCGGGCAAATTCTTCCGGGGTGCACAGATTCAATCCGGCCTTGGCTTGCTCTCCCGTAGATTCGGCGGTCAGCTCGCCGGCAATGGCGGCGCGGCCAGCCAGTTCGGGGTGGGCCCGGATCAGGCCCAGCTGCTCGGCGCGGCTGGCGTCGGTCACGACCTTGTGCAAGGCCAGCTTGAAGGCAGTCAGATTGCGGAAAGGACGCTGCAGCGCAGCCCGCTCGGGAATCCAGGGAGAGTGCTCGTAAATGCCGTGCAGGGCGGCGATGAAGGCCGAAGTCTCGGCTGCGTTCAGTTGTTCCAGTGTCGTCGTCATGTGCTGGCCGGTCGGCGCGCCGCCGGCTCCCTCGCTGTGTTCATGGGTGATGCCGCAAGTCGGCGCCGCCCCCCCCATCTGAAAATCAGGATTGTCGGTGCCGATTGTTGTCTGCGGCTGTCGTCTCACGCTCTGCGCCCAAGCCCGCCCGGTGCGGTCTGCAGCGCAGATGAGACTTTAAAACATCTTGGCCCGGATGGCATCAACGGTTTCATCTGGGCGCTATGCACGGCGGCATATCTCGCCGGCCGCGTTTCAGTGGTCCGAGCTCTGCGCCGCCGCCACCGCATAGCGGGCCACGTCCTCTTCGCTGCCACGGCCATTGAAGAACAGGTTCAGACCGACCGCCATGGCCGAGGCCAGCAGGATGCCGCTGTGGAAGATGGTGCCCAGCAGATGCGGCATCTTGTCGAAGAAGGTCGGGGCGACGATGGGGATCATGCCCACGCCAATGCTGATGGCCACGATGAAAAGATTGTTGCGGTTGCCGTGGAAATCGACCTTGGAGAGGATCTTGATGCCGGTCGCTGCCACCATGCCGAACATCACGATGCCGGCCCCACCCAGCACGAATTGCGGAATCGATGCGGCCACGTGCGCCATCTTGGGGAACAGGCCGAAGGCAATCAGGATCACCCCGGCTGCCACGCAGACGAAACGGCTGCGAATGCCCGTCACGCCGACCAGCCCGACATTCTGCGAGAAGGAGGTATAGGGGAAGGTATTGAACAGCCCCCCGATCACCGTGCCCAGGCCATCCACGCGCAAGCCGCTGGCCAGGGTGCGGTCGTCGATGCGGCGGCCGACGATGTCGCCCAGTGCCATGAACATGCCGGTCGATTCGATCATGGTCACGATCATCACCAGGCACATGCTGATGATGGAGGCGATGTCGAATTGCGGCAGCCCATAGTGAAAGGGCTGGATGAAGGCGAACCAGTCCGCCGCATCCAGCCCGTCAAAGCTGATCTTGCCGAGGGCAAAGGCAATCACGAACCCGACCACCATGCCCATGAGCACCGAAATGTTGGAGATGAATCCCCGTGTGTACTTGGTGATGAGCAGGATCGAGACCAGCACCACCGCCGCAATCGAGAGCGACAGCGGCGAGCCGTAGTCGGGATTGGGGACCTTCACGAAGACCCCGTCGACCAGCTTGCCGATCACCGGTTGCCCACCCGCCGCCCAGTTGATCCCCACGCCCATGAGCGAGACTCCGATGACGGTGATGACGGTGCCCGTCACCACCGGCGGGAAGTAGCGCATCAGCTTGCTCATGTAGGGCGAGGCAAGGATACAAAAGACGCCGGACGCAATCACGGCCCCATAGATGTGCAGGATGTTCAGTTGCGGGTCGTTGGCCATGGCGACCATCGGCCCCACGGCGGCGAAGGTCACGCCCATCATCACCGGCATGCGGATGCCGAACTTCCAGATGCCGGCACTCTGGATGATGGTCACCAGGCCGCAGCAGAACAGGTCGGCACTGATGAGATAGGCAATCTCGGACTTGGGCAGGTTCAGCGCGCCGCCGATGATGAGCGGCACGGCAATGGCGCCGGCATACATCACCAGCACATGCTGCATGCCGAGGGCAAAGAGCTTGAATAGGGGTAGGCGTTCATCCACCGGATGGCGAGCGGCTTGCATGGGGTTGTCTCCTGGTATTTTTTTATCGATGGAACCTGGCATGTGACCGCGCCCGTATTGTGTCTCCGTGTTGCCAGGAGGGCGTGCCTTGCCGCTTGAAGGTGGTTCCGGCCCAGTACCGTGTTCCGCGTCTTGGTGCTGTCTTTGTGCGGATACCGGCCTGTTGCTGGCGATACTAATGCAATCCGGTCAGTGCGATATATAAGTCCCGGCATACCGGCAGGCGCGCCGCCGATATATGCCGGACCGCCCGTTTCCTTTGCCGCAGCGGCCCGGCACCGGTTCAGGCGCGGCCCTGCGCCATCATCTTGGCCGCCGCGCTGACCTGGGCGCGCAGCCATTTGTGCTCGGTCGCCTGATGCACCCGCTCATGCCACAGCTGGTAAAAACGCAGGGGCGGGAACTTGATCGGCACCGTGTAGCTTTTCAGGCCCAGGAGCTTTTCGTAGAAGCTGGCGAACTGCTGGCCTGCTGTGAGCACCAGGTCGGTTTGCGCCACCATGTAGGGCAGCATGCGGAAGTGCGCCGATTCCACCACCACGTTGCGATGCAGGTTCTGCTTTTCCAGGAAGGTGTCGATGGTGCCGTGGTAGCCGGGCAGGATCTGCGAGGGCGCTGCATGCGGCAGCGAGAGATAGTCCTCGATGCGCATGGCATCGCGCGCGGTGCGCTTGGCATAGGCGCAGTCGGCGCGCATCAGGCAGACGATGGGATCATCGAACAGCTTGGAGAGATGCAGATGCGCAGGCGGTTCGTCCCAGTTGGCAATGACCAGGTCCAGTTCTCCATCCGAGAGCAGGCGCACGTAATCGGTATCCGGCCCCAGCGCATGGATGACGATGCGGCTACGCGGCGACTCGCGGCGCAGGCGGGCGATCACTTCGGTGAAGAAGGGCGTGTTCATGTAGTCCGGCGCGGCAATGTGGAAGGTGCGCTCCTCCTCTTGCGGTACGAAGGCGGTCTTGGGCACGAACAGGCGTTCGGTCTCGTCGAGGATGCGCTTGGCCGGTTTCAACAGGCTCTCGCCATGCTGGGTCGGGACCATGCCGCGCGCACCGCGCACCAGCAGCGGGTCACCGGTGAGTTCGCGCAGCTTGCGCAGGGAGGCCGAGATGGAGGGCTGCGGCTGGTTCAGTTTCAAGGCCACCCGCGAGACGTTTTTCTCGCACAGCAGGAGATAAAGAATACGGATGAGGTGGATGTCGAGATGGTCAGGCAGCCTGGACATGGGAATGTCTCCGGGGTCTTGTGGTGCGGGACAGGTGACGGTTTTTCGTTCACTCTGGGGCGGCTGCATCGGGGCAGGCGCATTATCGTTGTCGTTTTCCCAGACCGGCTCGGGCGGCGGCCTGGCGGGATGCGAGCGCAAGCGTCCCACATCCAGGGGGCATTTTTGTATATCGTCATTCGTATGTCAAATATACGTTGATGACCATGTTTTGTGCAGTCCCCGCGTTTATCGTTCGTGCAACCGTCCCGCATCAGCAGGGCGGCTTAGAACAGATGGCAAAAGCCATCGGGTCGTAGCGGCAGCACGACGGGAGACCAGGCACGGCACCATCACGGTGCCCGCGCTTCCCGGCGCGCGGGAAGCCTTCACTCCACTCATCCAGTCGTTGCCATGGCATGCGCATGGCGGGGGAAGACTTTCATGGCGGCCCATTCCTGAGGCAATGCCTCGCCTGTCCGGAGTAGGTCGCGGTGGCGGACAGCAATCCTGCGTGGGGAAGACATGGAAGCACTCCTGGTTTCATATGGCATCGACTGGGCCAATCTGCTGGTCCGCTGGCTGCATCTGATCACGGGCATCGCCTGGATCGGTGCCTCGTTCTATTTCGTCTGGCTGGACAACTCCATCCGCCCGCCCAAGCCGGGCAGCGATCTGGAGAAGAAGGGCGTCTCCGGTGAACTGTGGGCGGTGCACGGCGGTGGTTTCTACAATCCGCAAAAGTATCTGGTGGCCCCGGCCGAACTGCCCGAGGAATTGCACTGGTTCAAGTGGGAAGCCTATGCCACCTGGATCACCGGCGTGGCCATGCTGTTCATCGTGTATTACTTCAATGCCTCGGCCATGATGGTGGACAAGTCGGTGGCCAACCTCACCGGTCCGCAAGCAGTGGGCGTGGGCATCGGTACCCTGGTGCTGGGCTGGATCGTCTACGACCTGCTGTGCAAGTCGCCACTGGGCAAGCGCGAAGGGCTGCTGGGGCTGGTGATGTTCGTCTTCATCGTGGCGGTGGCCTATCTGCTCACGCACCTGCTGTCGGGCCGCGCGGCCTATATCCACGTGGGCGCGATGATCGGCACCATCATGGTCGGCAATGTGCTCATGGTCATCATCCCGGGGCAGCGCAAGCTGGTGGAGGCAATGAAGGCGGGCCGCTCGCCGGATCCCGTCCATGGTCGCAAGGGCAAGCAGCGCAGCGTGCACAACAACTACTTCACCCTGCCCATTCTGTTCATCATGATCAGCAACCACTATGCGATGACCTATACGCACGCCCACAGCTGGCTGGTGCTGGCGGCGATCATGGCGGCCGGTGTGCTGATTCGTCACTTCTTCAATTTGCGACACAAGGGCCGCGTGGTGGTGGCCTATCCCATCGCCGGCGTAGCCCTGTTGCTGGGCGTGGCGGTGGCGATTGCGCCGCGTCCGGTGACGCCCCTGGCGGCACCTGCTGCTGCGGGTGCGGCACCGGTCGCTGCCGCCGCACCGGACTTCGCCCGCATCCAGGCCATCATTACCCAGCGCTGCGCCAGCTGCCATTCGGACAAGCCGACCCAGGCCGGCTTTGCCACCGCCCCGGCGGGGATGATGTTGCAGACGCCTGAGCTGATCCGTCAGCACGCGGCCAAGATCTTCCAGCGCGCCGTCCAGACCAAGGATATGCCGCTGGCCAACATGACCCAGATGACCGATGCGGAACGCGCTGAAGTCGCCGCCTGGTTCCAGGCCGGGGCCAAGTAATCGCACACGATCATGTCAGAGAGAACTCATCACATGCACACCATCACCATCGACGGCTTCAACCTCACCGCCGCGCAAGTCCTCAGCGTGGCCCGCGCCCCGCACCTGAAGGTTGCACTGGCCGATTCCTCGCGCAGCGCGCTCAAGCAAAGCCGCGACTACATCGAATCCACCTGGATGCACGATGAAGCCCCCATGATGTACAGCTTCAACACCGGTGTGGGCTTGCTCAAGGACACGCGCATCAAGGTCGAGCACATCGAGCTGTTCCAGACGCAACTGATCCGCGCGCACAGCGCAGGCATCGGCGAGCCCTTCTCCGAAGAAGTCAGCCGCGCCACCATGCTCTTGCGTGCCAATGCCTTCGCGTCGAATTATTCCGCACCGCGCGTGGAAGTGGTGGATCGCCTGCTGGCCTTCCTCAATGCCGGTATTCATCCGGTCATGCCGCAGAAGGGTTCAGTCGGTGCCTCAGGAGATCTCGCGCCGCTGGCTTATCTGGCGGCGGCCATTGCCGGATTCGATGAGGCCGAAGTGATGTATCGCGGCCAACGTATGCGGGCCACGCAAGCGATTGAGCAAGCCGGTGTCGCTCCGGTGAAATTCGACCTCAAGGCCAAGGATGCTTCGGCCCTCATCAATGGTTGCACCGCCTCGCTGGCCGTGGCCATCCTGGCGGCCCACGATGCACGCCACCTGCTCACCGACGCCTGCCTGTCGCTGGGGCTGACGCTGGAAGCGATGCGGGCCGAGATGTCGGCCTTCGATCCGCGCATTCAGATGGCGCGTCCGCATGCGGGGCAGATCAAGACGGCCGAAGTCATCCGCACTCTGCTCAAAGGCTCCACCCGTACCACGCATGAAGCACGTGCGGTGCAATTGCCCGATGAACTGCGTCGCACCGATATCGCTTATACCGCGCGCATCCAGGACGTCTATTCGCTGCGCTGCGCACCGCAAGTGTATGGACCGGTCTTCGATGCACTGGACTACATCGATACCATCATCGGGAAGGAGATCAACTCCGCCACCGACAATCCGCTGATCTTCAACAAGGAAGAGGGCGAAGGTTTCGAAATCATTTCCGGTGGCAACTTCCACGGCCAGTATCTGGCGCAGGCCATGGACTTGCTGGCCATGGCCATCACGGACCTGGGCAGCATCTGCGAGCGCCGTATCGCGCGGCTGATCGATCCCACGCTGTCGTGGGGTTTGCCCCGCAACCTGATGAGCGGCGTGCGTGGTGTCAACACCGGTTATCCGGTGGTGCAATGTTCGATGAGTTCGCTGGTGATGGAAAATCGTACCCTCTGCATGCCGGGCAGCGTCGACAGCATCCCCTCCAAGGGCAATAGCGAAGATCATATTTCCAATTCGACCTGGTGCGCGCGCAAGGCCATGACGGTGGTGCAGAACACGCAATACATCGTCGGCGTGGAAATGCTGTTGGCCGCGCAGGCGCTGACCATGACCGAAGAACTGCTCAAGGACTTCACGCTGGGACAGGGCACGCAGGCGGCGTATGAGGAGATCCGTCGACAGATTCCGGCCTGCCTGGAGGGCGATCGCTGGTTCCATGATGATGTGCAGGCAGCGCATGACTTCGTGGTCAGCGGGTCGGTGCGGCAGGCGGTGATGGCAGCGATCGGGCGCTTCGTCTGATGCGATGCTGACGGAAAGCACAAGGGCCGTCCGGGTAACACCGGACGGCCCTTGGTTGCTGGCATGACGGGAACGTCAAATTTGCATCAACGATATAAATCAAATAAAAAATTGTTGGAAATCAGACATCGGCCCACTGTCGCAACAGATTGTGATAATGCCCGGTCAGCCCGACCACTTCCTCACTATCGCCCAGCTTCTGGCGCAGGCTGTAGATATTGCGGTCCAGTTCGAAGAGCATGCTGCGCCGCCAGTCGTCGCGGATCATGCTCTGGGTCCAGAAGAAGGAGCACACGCGCGCCCCGCGCGTGACTGGTTCCACCCGGTGCAGGCTGGTGGAGGGATAGACGATCAGGTCACCCGCCGGCAACTTCACTTCGTGCGTACCATAGGTATCGACCACGACCAGTTCGCCGCCGTCGTATTCCTCAGGGTCGCAGAGAAAGAGCGTGGAGGAGACATCGGTACGCAGGCTGCCCGCTGCGTTGGGCAGGTTGCGCACCGAACCGTCGACATGCAGACCATAGTGTTCGCCGCCCTCGTAGCAGTTGAACAGCGGCGGCATGGTCTTCTTGGGCAGGGCGGCGGCAAAGAACAGCGGGTTGCGGCGCAATGCGTCGAGGATGATCTCGCCCAGCTGGAAACCCAGTGGCGAGTGCTCCGGCAACTGCCGGTTGCGCTTGACGCGCGCGCCCTGGTCGCCCACCGTCTCGCGGCCATCGACCCAGCCGGCACGGTCGAGCTCGCTGCGGATGTGGCGCACCTGGTCGGCGCTGAGAACGGCGGGGATGTGCAGCATCATGATGAATTTCTCCTGTCGCTAATGAAAAGGCCCCTCCCGTGAAGGAGGGGCCGTCAAGTCTGGCTGATCCATGACTGGACTCAGTGGGCAGCCTCACTTTAAGCAAGACCGGCAGTGACGCAACTGAGGCAGATCAAGTCATCGCGAGGCGCTGTCTCAGAACTTGAAGTTGGCCGTCAGTGCCACCGAACGCGGCGTGCCCGGGGTATAACGATAGCCGCTCTTGTTGATGGCCGCTACGTAGTCCTTGTCGAAAATATTGTAGATGTTCAACTGAAGATCGACGTTCTTGTTCACCACGTAACCCATCATGCCGTCGAAGACCCAGTAGCTGTTGGCGTACTTGGGGGTGCCGACGGCACCATCGGTGCCGCGCAGCAGCGAGCTGACGTAGCGCGCACCACCCCCCACGGTGAAGCCATGCGGCAGGCGATAGGACGCCCACGAGGTGAAGGCCTGCTTGGGGGTGTATGCCAGGTTGTTGTCACCGGAGGCGGTGACGATGGCGCCGTTGTCGACCTTGGTGTCCATCCAGGTATAGCCGGCCGCCAGCGACAGATTGCTGGTCACGTCACCGGTCACGCCCAGTTCGATGCCCTGCACGGTCTTCTTGCCGGTCTGGAAGTATTGCAGCGAGGTCGGATCGCGCTCGACTTCATTGGTCACTTCGGTATGGAACAGGGCGGCGGTGACGGCCAGCTTCTTGTTCAGCAGATCCCACTTGGTGCCCAGCTCGGAAGTCTTGGTCTTTTGCGGTGCGTAGTTGCTGTTGGCAGCGCTGTTGGCCGAGGCCGACAGGGCGAAGTTGCTGCCGCCCGGCGGCTGCTGCGACGTGGCATACAGCGCGTAGATGCTGCTGTAGTCGGTGGGCTTGTAGATGGCGGCCAGCTTCCAGTTGAACAGGTTGCCCGAGGTCGACAGGTTGGTGATGGTGCCGGCGGCGTTGGCGTAGTACGTGGTGCGATAGTGGTCCTCGCGGATGCCGGCATTGATCGCCCAGTGCTCATTGAACTTGATGGTGTCGAACAGGTAGGCCGAGACGGTGTCGGTCTTGCCGTCGTTGTAGCCGGTGGCCGTCATCGTGTAGGTCTTGGGATCGTTCGGATTCGGGTTGTACAGGTTGGCCACCGAGAGCGTGCCGCTACGGGTGAAGGACAGGGCATGCTGCTTTTCTTCGGTGAATTCCACCCCGCCCACCAGGGTGTGCTTGAGTCCTCCCGCCTGCAGGTCGGCGGTGATGTTGGTCTGGTTGGTGATGATCTCGTTGCTCTGGTCCTTGCGCGTCGGATTGGAACGCGAAATGGTCCACGCCGATGGATTGCTGGCCGACGGGGTAACCAGGTTGGCCGAGGTTCCCATGAAGGAGGTCAGCAGGTAATCCTGGCTGGTCTTGGCATAGCGGGTGGTGTTCTGCAGTTTGACGTCGGAGGAAAAGTCATGTTCCACACGCGCCGTGAACATGTCGGAGGTGACCTTGTCGTAGTCGCCCGAGAGGCCGTAGAAGTTGGACGAATCCACACGCGCCGCACCGCTCAGGAAGGAACGTGAGCTGTCCGGCGAGGTGTAGCCGGGCAGGCCGATGGTCGGTACGCCGCCATCTGGAACGTTGTCCTGGTCGATATGCAGGTAGTTCAGGAATACGCGGGTCGGGCTGTTCAGGCCGAAGGCCAGCGAGGGCGCCACGCCCCAGCGGTCGTTCTTGACTTCGTGACGGCCGGGTACGCCGCTGTCCTGCTTCATCAGGTTCAGGCGCAGGGCGATGCCGCGTTCTTCATCGACCACCTTGTTCCAGTCGGCGGTGGCGCGCTTCTGGTTCCAGCTGCCGTAGGTGGCCGAGGCATTGAAGAAGTTGCTCATCTCGGCCTGCTTGGTGACCAGGTTGATCGAGCCGGTCGGCGAGCCACGGCCATTGTCGGTCCCCGCGGGTCCCTTCAGGACTTCCACCTGCTGGATGTTGAACATGTCGCGCGAGATCGAACCCAGGTCGCGTACGTTGTCCACGAAGATGGCGCTGGAACTGTCGAAGCCACGCATGTAGATGGCGTCGCCGGTATTGGTCGAGCCGTTCTCGCCGAGATAGAAGGTGCCCACGCCAGGACTGTTGCGCAGGGCTTCGGTCAGGGTGGTGGCGCCTTGCTGGTCGATCAGCTGCTTCTTGATCACGGTCAGGGTCTGCGGGGTATCGACCAGCGGCTGGCTGTACTTGGCCGAGGAAGCCTTGTCAGCCTTGTAGTCCGATTCCTGGGTGGCGGTCACTTCGACCTTGGGCAGAGCGCTGCTGGTCTGGGCATGCACGCCCACGGCGGGCAGCAGCAGGGCGCCGGCAACGGCAGCAGACAGGCGGGTCGAGGCAAACGCGGGTTGTGCGTGCTTGCGGCTCTTGATGTAACTCATGGCTTGGTTCCGAGAGAAATTGTTGAGGGTTCTCTTGGCTGGCTACGAGTCGAACGGGCAATCGCGTGGTCAGAAATGACCTGGCAGGCTCCGCCGCAATGGCTGGCGAGGTTGTCTTTTTGTGTATCCCGTATCGGTCTTTTTTGTAACGAATTGAATCAGGATGCTTACAATTATATACATATTGAAAATAAAAGTGATTCTTATTCCTGAAAAAGTTGGCATGTAGTCTATTGTCACAGCCGGTCGGATGCGGTCAGCAGTCCGATGGTCCGCGCGGGCTCGGGCATGGCGGGCATCGGCAGGATGGCTCGGCATGTGGTGAGGAAAATACACCGTGCTCCTGCCGTTTTGGTCAACGTGATAAATGATTTGCAGGAAGGCGTTGCAGGAAGGGGAGACGGGGGGCAGTGGCGGCAGAACGCCGCCACCGGAGGAAGTCATCAGAAGCGGAAGTTGCCCGTCAGCGAGACGGCACGCGCACCGCCCGGGGTATAGCGGTAGCCGCTCTTGTTGATGGCGGCGGCGTATTGCTTGTTGAACAGGTTGGTGACATTGAACTGCAGCTCCACCGTCTTGTTGATCGCGTAGCTGGCCATGGCATCGACCAGCCAGTAGGCATCGGTGCGGGTGGGCGTGCCCACGGCATTGGTGTCCGTGCCGCGCAGCAGGCCGTCGGTGTAGCGCAGACCTCCACCCAGCGCCAGGCCCGGTGCCGCGCGCCAGGTCGCCCATGAGGTGAAGGACTGACGCGGTGCGTAGGCCAGATAGTTTTCGCCGCTGGCGGTGGCCACACGTCCCTGATTGACCCGGCTGTTCATGCGGCTATAGCCGGCGGTGAGCGAAATGTCAGGGGTGATCTCGCCGGTGACGCCCAGCTCCACGCCGTCGGTACGTTTCTCTCCGATCTGGAAGTAGGTATCGGCCAGCGTTCCTGCCTCGATTTCATTGCTCACGTCGGTACGGTACAGCGCCCCGGTCACGGCCAGGCGACGATTGAGCAGATCCCACTTGGTGCCGAGCTCGGCGGTGCGGGTCTTTTGCGGCGCGTAGTCGGGGTGCGACGGGTTCCGGCGGCTGGCGCTGAGGGTGATATTGTTGCCGCCCGGCGGTTGCTGCGATGTTGCCAGCAGGGCATAGACGCTGCTGTAGCTGGTGGGCTTGAAGACAGCCGCCAGCTTCCAGCTCAGCAGATTGCCCGAGCTCGAGAGTTGCGTGAGGCTGCCCGAGGCGATGCCGGTGAAGGAGGTGCGGTAATGGTCCTCGCGCAGCCCCAGGTTGAGCGACCAGCGCTCGTTGAACTTGAGGGTGTCCAGCACGTACAGCGAGACGGTATCGGTCTGCCCTTCGTTGCTGCCGGTGGTACTGATGCGCACCGCTGATTCGTCAAAGTGCGGATTCGGCTGGTACAGGTTGGCATAGGGGCGGAAGCCGTCCGTACCGAAGGACAGCGAGCGCTGGCGTTCACGCGTCAATTCCAGCCCGCCGACCAGCGCATGACGGATCCGCCCGGTCTGCCATTGCGTCGTGACATGGGTCTGGTTGCTCATGATTTCGTTGGCCTGATCGCGCCGGGTAACGATGTTGCGAGCCAGCAGCCAACTGCTGCGATCAGTGGCCGAAGGCGTGATGATGCCGGTCTTGAAGCGGCCGCGGTCGGATCCGGTGGCGATGAAGGAGGCCAGACGGTAATCCTGGTCGGTACGGGCGTAGCGGGTGGTGTTGTGCAGCTTGAGTTCGGGGGCGATATCGTGCTCCACCCGCAGCGTGTACATGTCGGCATTGACCCGGTCGTAATCATCGCGATGGCCGTAGTAATTGCTCGGATTCACTTTGGGTGCACGGGAGATGAAAGGTCGAGCAAGATCAGGCGAACTGTAGCCGGGCAGGCCGAGGGTGATCACGCCGCCATCGGGCCGGTTGTGCTGCTCCATGTGCAGGTAATTGAAATAGATGCGGGTCGGCGTGTTCAGGCCCCAGGCCAGCGAGGGGGCGAAGCCGTCGCGGCGGCTGTGGACTTCGTGACGGCCAGGTACACCGCTGTTCTGCTTCATCAGGTTCAGGCGCAGCGCCAGGCCCTGCTCGGGGACCAGCACCTGGTTCCAGTCGACGGTGAGGCGTTTCTGGTTCCAGCTGCCATAGGTGCCGCTGGCCGTCACCGCGTCGGTCAGTTCGGGTTGCTTGCTGACCAGGTTGATGGCCCCGGTCGGCGAGCCGCGTCCGTTGTCGGTACCGGCGGCGCCCTTGAGAACTTCCACCTGCTGCAGGTTGAAGACGTCACGCGAGATGGCGCCCAGGTCGCGCACGTTGTCCACGAAGATATTGCTGGAGGCGTCGAAGCCGCGCATGTAGACCGTATCACCAGTGCTGGTGCTGCCGTTCTCGCCGAGGAAGAAGGTGCCCACGCCGGGGGTATTGCGCAGGACCTCGGTCAGGGTCGTGGCACCTTGCTGTTCCATCAGCGGACGTTTGAGGATCTGCAGGGTCTGCGGGGTATCCACCAGCGGCTGGCTGTACTTGGGTGAGGCCGATTGCTCGGCCTTGTAGGGGGAGTCCTTGACGGCATCGACCTGCACGGCAGGCAGTTGCGCACGGGGTGACTGGGCCTGCGCAGCGACCACCGGCAGCAGCAGGGCGCCGGCGATGGCAGCCGTGAGACAGGAAGGCGTGGAGGCAGCGGAAGGGGTGGAAGGAGTGGAGATAGGGTGCTTGCGGCTCTTGATGAAGCTCATGTCAGGTTCCGAGAGTAAGGGTTGCGAAAACTCTGGGCTGGCAAAGAGCGGTATCCGGCGCGATATGAAGCTTTATGCAGAAAAGCGGGAAGCGCGGTCGGGCAAGGGCTGGCGGGGAGAGGTCAGGAATATCCGGCCGGACGGACAGACATGCCGGGAACGGATCCTGACGAGTATAGGAAGCGGGGCGAAAAAAAGAACTCCTGAAAATTTCGATTTTTTGCAGGAGTTTTAAAGCGCGCTATTTGAATCGGGGAACTCGATTTTTTTCAATCAGAATAGTCTGAATCCTGGAAGAAAAGAATGAGCCCCCCTGGGCGGATCAGGCGCGGATCAGGCGCAGATCAGAAGTGATATTCGGCACGTACCATCGGCGTCTTCGCCAGCGAGCCGGGGACGTTGCCGGGGTTGCCGAACTTGTTGCGCCAGTACTGGTATTCCAGCCCCAGACGGAAGGTGTTCTTGCCCAGGCCCATGGCGGTGCCGACGTCGTACATGAGCTGCCCGTCGAAGTTCAGTTCGGGGGCGGTGGCACCGCCGAACTCGTTCTTGCCCTTGGCGGCGATGTAGTTCATGTAGCCTTCGAAGGCCCAACCGGATGTACCCAGGGGAATGCCCCAGGCCAGGTTCAGCATCGGGTGGGTGTCATAGCGGTAGCGGCTGCTGACGCCCTTGGGTTGGTTGCTCTCGAACAGTGCCAGCACGCTCACGTTCAGGAAGCCCGGCACATCCATCATCAGGGTCGGGCCGATGACCCACATGCGCTTCTTGGAGGCGTAGCTGTTGTCATTCTTGGTGTTCCAGTCCAGGCCCAGCGTCAGGCCCACGCCGCGCGCCGGTCCGAAGGACAGATCGCGGCCGCTGATCTTGCCCAGGTCCAGCGTATGGCGATAGGTGAGATAGGCTTCCTGGGCGTTGTCATCCTTGCGGTCCGACATCAGCAGGTCGACGTTGAGGAAATTGGTGCCGTACTTGTAGCCGCTGGCATGCTGGAAGTTGAGGATGTTCTTGCTGATGTCCTGCGAATTGTAGGGTTCGGCAAAGCGGGTGCCGTAACGATAGCCGATCGAATTGTCGGACCAGTCGGCCGCCAGCGTGCTGCCGCCGGTCACGAGCAGGACGCCGGCAAGCAGGCCGTGTCGGCGCAGGGATGAAATGGGCATGGTGTCTCCTCCAGTGATGGATGTTTATTGATATAAATGATTTAGGATTTTCTGGCCTTGATGCCGCAGCCGTGATCCGCGCACCGGATGTGGACTCCGGTTTGGCAGGGGGTGACGCGGTAAGGCATTATGTCCGCTGCGAGGATGGCCGGTATAAGCGCACTCGTATAGGCATCGGCGGGCGGCGGTATATCATCGACCCCCAGGACGACTCATCTATCACAAAGGGAAAGGACAGCAACATGGGCAAACTGAGCACGCACGTGCTGGATATCACCAAGGGCAAGCCGGGCGCGGGCGTGAAGCTGGCGCTTTACGCGGTCACTGCCGAGGGCAAGACGCTGCTCAAGCATGCCGTCACCAACAGCGATGGCCGTTGCGATGCGCCGCTGCTGGAAGGTGAGGCCCTGCTGCCCGGCAAGTACGAGCTGGTATTTGCCGCCGGCGAATATTTTGCGGGGCAGGGCGTGAGCCTGCCGGAACCGCGTTTCGTCGATGAGGTGGTGATCGCCTTCGGTGTGGCCGATGCCAGCCAGAACTATCATGTGCCGCTGGTGGTCTCGCCCTGGGCCTATTCCACTTATCGCGGCAGTTGATGGGAGGCGCCTGAATCATCGACTGAAGCGATAAATGAAAAATCCGGTCTTCACGCCAGAAGCCGGATTTTTTTTATGTCATCGGCAGGAGGCAGGGTTCAGAACTCGTTCTGCAACTGCTTGTAGCCGCGCACCAGCTCATTGTTGGTGCGGGCCACATCTTCGGAGAATTCCGAGGCGGCCACCGTTACGCGCGGGATGGTGGCCAGGTCGGTCTTGGGTCCGATCCGTTCGGTGGACGGCACGTAGAATCCCGGCGGCAGGTCGCAACCGTCGACCACGGCATTGTGGCGCACCACGCAACCGGCGCCGATGCTGCAATTGAAGAGCACGCTGTTGAAGCCGATGAAGGCACCATCGCCCACCGAGCAGGGACCATGCACGATGGCGCGATGGGCAATCGAGGTGCGCTCGCCGATGGTGACCGCAGCGCCCGACTTGGAGTGGATCACCACGCCATCCTGGATGTTGGAATGGGCACCGATGACGATGGGCTCCATCTCGCCCTGGTCATCGACTTCGTCGGCGCGGATCACGGCATAGGGGCCGATGAAGACATTCTCATGCACGATCACCTTGCCGCACAGGATGGCGGTGTGGTCGACATAGGCAGATTCGTGGACTTGGGGCCGATGGCCGGAAGGGTTGCGGCGAAGCATGGATGGGGGTTCTCCTGATGATGCGGGTGAAGCGGATCGTGCTGACGCGGCCGGTGAGCACGGCGTCGCTGGCGTGGCACGGACGGGCCGCCTGCGAAGCATTGACTCGCATTGACCCGGCCGTGCTCAGGCGGGTAGCGATCATACCCTGTTTGGGTGGTGGACGGACAGCTGGCCATGGGGCAGCGCCTTGCAAAGATCGTGCGTGGTGGCGGCGAGCTGCTCCGCTACAGCGGGTGCGCGGGCTTGGTCTTGTCGTGATTGTGATGGCTGCTCCGGATGTTTTGCGCGACGGTAGAAGCGCTCGCATGCGCGCAGCGCATTTGATTTGGATTAAGGGAAGGGGCCCGGAAATCGGGTCCAATCTCACCTCCTCTCTGTTGTATTTGCGGGCTGCGGCAATATGTCGCAGCCCATTTTTTTTGTCGGTCGGCGTGGCTAACTGCTTGTGTGCAAAGGATTTTTTCCGGGCATGCGACACGCTCTTGCCGGCCGGCAGCAGACTGGCCGGAGCGCGGCGTACAAGCTGCGTGATAGATTGCGCCGATGAAAAAAACAGGGAGTGCGAACGTCACGGCGGTCGCGGGTGCGGCTGCGCGCGCTTCCCTCACGATACCAAGAAAAATCCGGACATCCTCGCCATGAACACGCTGCTTGTTTCTTCCCCATCCTCGTCATCTCGCTCGCCGTCGCAGTCATCTTCCCGGTTCATTGATCTGCGTCCCTCGCCCTTGCTCCTGGCCGTGCTGTGCGCCTGGAGCGGCAGTGCACTGGCACAGCAAACCGGGAGCGAGACTGCCAGCAACGAGCCAACGGCCTTGCCGACCGTCGAGGTGCACGGCAGCGGATCGGTCGCCGAGCGCAAGCAGTTGCCGCAGACCACGGCCAGCGTCACTGCCGACACGGCCGCCGACAGCGTCAACGTCACCGACAGTTCGGATGCGCTCAAGTATCTGCCCAGCCTGTCGGTGCGCAAGCGCTACATCGGCGATACCCAGTCGCCGCTGGCCACCCGCACCACGGGTGTAAACGCCAGCGCGCGCAGCCTGATCTATGCCGATGGCATCCTGCTCTCGGCGCTGGTGAACAACAACAACGGCAATGGTTCGCCACGCTGGTTCATGGTGGCACCGGAAGAGATCGAGCGCATCGACGTGATGTATGGCCCCTTCGCGGCCGAGTATCCGGGCAACTCCTACGGTGCCGTGACCGAGATCACCACGCGCATGCCACAGCAGTTCGAGGCCAGCATCAAGGCGCAATACGCGCAGCAGGATTTCAGCCATTACGGCGCTTCCGGCACCTATCGCGCACAGGAATACAACGTCGGTCTGGGTAATCGCAGCGGGCCCCTGGCCTGGCGCTTCTCGGTCAATCACCTGGACAGCTATTCGCAGCCGGTGACCTACATCACCGCCGCCAGCGCACCGGCCGGCACCACCGGAGCGGTGCCGACGCAGGATCGCACGGGCAAGAATCTCTACGTGCTGGGGGCCGGCAATCTCACCCACACCGTGCAGGATACGGCACGGCTGAAGGTTTCCTATGACTTCACGCCGGCGCTCACGGCGACCTATACGCTGGGCTTCTGGCAGAACCAGGCCCATGCCAATCCGCAGAGTTTCCTGAACAATGCCAGTGGCGCCACGGTCTATACCAGCAGCTTCGCCAGCAATGACGTAGACCAGCAGCAATGGATGCAGTCGCTGGAGCTGCGCAGCAAGACCGGTGGTCAGTGGGACTGGCAAGTGGCCGCCTCGACCTTGTCGGCGTCGCGCGACCTGACCCGCACCTCTACCACAGCCTTCCCGGCCGGCCAGAGCGGCGGCGCCGGTACCATTGCCGATGCCAGCGGCACCGGCTGGAGCACGGTCGACGCCAAGGGCATCTGGCGCCCTGCGGGGAGTGCCCAGGTCGTCAGTTTCGGTGCGCATGTGGATCGTTATACCCTGGCCACGCCCACCTGGAATACCAGCAACTGGATCAGCGGCGGCAATGGCACGCTGGCCTCGGACTCGCGCGGCAAGACCGAGACCTCGGCGCTGTGGGCACAGGATGTGTGGCATCTTGCCCCAGCACTCAAGGCCACGCTGGGGGCGCGTTACGAATGGTGGCGCGCTTTCGATGGACGCAATGTGTCGACCTCGGGCAATACCGTCTTTGCGGTGAACCAGCCGCAGGTCAGTCACAACGGGCTCTCGCCCAAGGCTTCGCTGGCCTGGGCCTTTGCCGACGACTGGATGGCGACACTCTCGAGTGGCCGCGCATTGCGCTTCCCGACCGTGGGCGAGCTGTACCAGAACGTGCTGCTCAATGGCGTCTATCTGCAGGCCAACCCCAATCTCAAACCGGAGAAAGTCTGGTCCACCGAACTGGCCATCGAGAAGCAGTTGCCGCAAGGGCGGGGAAAATGGCGCGTGTCGCTGTTTGAAGAGCGGGTATCCGATGCGCTGATCTCGCAGACCTCGACCATCGGCAGCGGCGTGGCCTCCTTCACGCAGAACGTGGATCGCACGCGCCAGCACGGCATCGAGGCCGCCTTCGAGCGCAACGATCTGTTCATGCGCGGCTTCTCCCTCAATGGCAGCGTGACATGGGTGGATGCCCGCATCCTGGACAACAGCAGCTATGTGGCCACCACGGCCGGTGCCACCTCGGTCGGCAAGCGCACGCCCTATGTACCCGAATGGCGCGCCACCCTGGTGGCCAGCTACAAGCCCGATGACCGCTGGACCTATACGCTGGCGGGGCGATACAGCGGACGGGTCTATGCCACCGTCGACAATACCGACATCAACACCCACACCTATCAGGGCTTTGATGGCTATACGGTCTTCGACGCCCGTGTGCGCTATCGCATCGACCGTCACTGGAGCGCAGCGCTGGGCGTGGACAACCTGACCAACCGGGATTATTTCCTGTTCCATCCCTTCCCGCAGCGCACGGTCTTTGCCGAGCTGAAATACGATTTCTGAGCGGAGCGTGGGGGAGTTGATGCCCTGGCGTGTCTTGCGGCTGGCCGGGCAGACCGGAGGGGATCCGGCTGCCGGTGAGGTGGAAGGGAGTTGAGAGGAGCTTGAGACCCGGTGAGGTCGAAGCGCCCGCTCAGCCGTTGCGCGCCTTGTCGATGGTTTCCCGGGCGGCTTCCATCAGGGCAGCCGGTTCCGGGGCGTCGGATTGCAGATAGGTGTTTTCCAGCGTGACCGAGAGATTGCTCATCTTCTCCGACAGTTCCGCCAGCGCCACGCTGAGCTCACACATCAGGGCCGAGATATTTTTGGGAGACTGCGTCATTCCGTTTTCCTTTTCAGATGTCGTACCGGGGATATCTGGCGGGCAATGAAGAGCGGGGATTCATCGCGCTGCAGGCCGGTACGGTCCAATCGATTACGTCGTGAGCTGGGGCTATTCTAAGCCATGCCGAATGGAGCTACGACTGTACCTTGGTCGAAAAGTGCAACAAAAAATGAAGCTTTCTGCGGGGATGTTGCATGGTGGACATGCTTTTGTGGATGAGTTGCCGTGGCGGCATGCTTATTTCTGAACCTGCCGACATGCCGCCGACTATCCGCCGACGCGCGTCAGCATTGCTCGCTCAGCGCCGTGCCAGGACGACCAGTCCCGGCACGGGTTGCTGCATTTCCACGCGCAGGCTTTCCTCGCGCACCAGCACCATCGCCAGCCCGGCCTCCTGCAGGCACTGTTGCACATAGCTGCGCTGGTGGCGGAAGCGACCGCTGGCGTGAAGATAGTAGCCAGTGGCACGTTCTTCGTCCGCCAGTTCGACGGTGAAGATCAGGTGGCCGCCTTCCTGCAAGGCTTGTACGGCTGCCCCGAAGAACGAGGCCAGCTGGCCACAGTAGATCAGCACGTCGCAGGCCGCGACCAGGCCATAACGTGCCGGATGAGCCCTCATCCACTCCACCGCGTCGGCTTCGGCCAGCGCGGTGTATTGTGCATGCCGTGCAGCGTGGCGCAGCATGTTGGGGGACAGGTCGATGCCTTCCAGCGCCTGCGCATAGGGCGCCAGTACCGGCGCGCACAGGCCGGTGCCGCAACCGGCGTCCAGGACATTGACCGGTGCTGCGTCGGCCAGGCCCGCCTGCAGCATCGCGTCCAGCACTTGCGGCCCACGGTAGTCCAGGTGCGTAACGAGGTTGCTGTCGAAGTGATCGGCGTAGTCATCGAAGCGCTGCACGATGTAGTCACGCGGGACCGTGTCGCTGGGCAGTCCGGCATAGGCGGCAAACATGTGGCTGGCGATAGGGTGGCCGGGCTCCTCCAGCAACCATTGCCGGCATACTT
Organism: Herbaspirillum sp. FG34; assembly: GCF_057809315.1. Lineage (NCBI taxonomy): Bacteria > Pseudomonadati > Pseudomonadota > Betaproteobacteria > Burkholderiales > Oxalobacteraceae > Herbaspirillum > Herbaspirillum sp. FG34. The sequence continues at coordinate 156,537 of NZ_JBMDJS010000011.1, forward strand.
CTGCGGCTTGCTCCATCCGCCCCAGGAAATAGAAGGAGATCGCCAGCAGCTCGCGCGACTTGCCCTCGTGCGGCGGCAGCACGAAGGCCATGCACTGGTAGCGCGAACTCTGCATGCGATCGCCCAGCTGGGCGTAAAGCTCTGCCAGCTGATGCAGGGCGGCCAGGCAGTGCGGGTCATACTGCAAGGCCTCTTCGCCGGCGGCGATGGCGGCGTCGGTCTGGCCCAGGGCGCGCCGCGCTGCGGCCAGGTTGGTCCACAGTTGCGCATCTGCCGCCCGCAAGTCCAGGGCTTGTTCATAGGCCGGTGCCGCTTCCTCGAAACGTCCGCAGGCGAACAGAACATTGCCCAGATCGTTGCACCAGTCGGCATCAGGCGGGGCGTTGCGCGCGGCCTCGTGCATCAGCGCCAATCCTTCCTCGTGGCGACCGCACTGATGCAGCAGCACGCCCAGATAATGCTGGGCCGGGGCGTGCTGCTCTTCCATGGCGAGGATGAGGCGATAGTCTTCTTCGGCCGCATCGAGGCGGCCCGCTGCATGGTGGTTGAAGGCCGAAGTGAAGCTTTCTTCGATCAGTTCTTCCAGGGCGCCGCTGGACGTCATGGGGGGTCTCCTCTTGGTGTCATCGTCGGGGCGATGTGAATTTATTGACTCGAAACCGCCAGCCGGGGCAGCGACAGGGTCTGCGCATCGGTCGTGTCTGTGCTGCTCATGGCGGCAGGGACGGCCAGGGTGAAGACGGCCACCGACGCCGTGAGCGTAGCCGCCTGTTCGGTCAGGGCGTCGGCGGCTGCCGCAGTCTGTTCGACCAGGGTCGCGTTCTGCCGGGTCGCACGGTCCATGTCCGCCAGGCTGAGACTGACCTGGGAAATGCCTTCGGCCTGTTCCTGTGTCGCCGTGGCGATCTCGTTGACGGTGGTCATGACATGGCCGAACGACTGCACGATCTGGACGATGGCCTGGTCGGCTTCCTTGACCTGTTCTGCGGCGTGGTCGACCGAGCCGATCGAGGTGGCGATCAGGTCCTTGACCTCGCGCGCGGCCTGCGCACTGCGCAGCGCCAGCGAGCGCACCTCCGAGGCCACGACGGCGAAGCCGCGGCCCTGGCTGCCGGCGCGGGCGGCTTCCACCGAGGCATTCAGGGCCAGGATGTTGGTCTGGAAGGCGATGCCGTCGATCACGCTGACGATGTCGGAGATCCGTGCTGCCCCTGCCGTGACCTCGGCCATTGCACCGGCGATGCCGCCCATGACCTGGCCACCGCGCTCGGCATCGCGGGCGGCGGCAGCCGCCATTGCATTGGTGCGGCCGGCGTTCTGGGCATTGTTGCGCACGGCACCGGAGAGCCGTTCCAGGGTGGCCGCAGTCGACTCCAGCGTACTGGCCTGGGACTGCGTACGCTGCGCCAGTTCGCCGTTGCCCTGGGCGATATCGGCGACGCCGTGATGCAGGTCGCGGGTGGCCTCGCGGATGTCGTCGACGGTGCGGGCCACGCCGCGCTGCATGCGCTGCAATGCGGCCAGGAGTACACCGATTTCATTGCCGGAGATGCCTTGTACCGGGCGACTCAGATCACCGTCGGCGATGCGGTCGAAATGTTCGGCGGCGCGCTTGAGCGGTCGCAGCAGCAGGCGGTCGAACAGCAGCCAGCAGACGCCGATGAGCAGGATGGACGCCGCCAGCATGGATACGGCCAGTAGCGAGGCCTGGGCCGAGCGGCGTTCGGAGGCCTGGCGCAGACCGTCCTTGACCTGTTCCGCACGCTGGATCACGGCGCGCAGGGTGGCGGCAAATTCGCGATCGGCTGCTTCTGCGCTGACGGTGGCGGCGGCGTAGTCGTCCAGCGAGACGTCATACAGCGCCACCTCGCGCTGGTTCAACACCTTGATGTAACTGTCATAGGCCGCCGAGACACGCAGTGCCTCGGGCTCGGCCAGGGCTTGCGGAGTGAGGCCCTGGCGGTAGCCGTCGAAAGCCTTGCGGGCTTCCTGCAGGGCGGCCGAGGCCCGTCGGCTGTAGTCATTGGACTTGATTTCATCGCCCTTGACCAGATTGATGTAGGCGTTGTCCATGTTGATCAGGGTGGTCAGAAACAGGCGCTCGGTGTCATGCAGGGGCTGGATGTGACGATCCGACAGTTCGATCAGCGCAGCAGTGGCACGGCTTGCCGAGCGCGCGCCCTGCCAGGCCATGGCCACCGCCAGCCACAGCGCCAGGGTCAACAGCCCCAGTACCAGCAGCAGGGCAGTGCGCAGCTTCATTCTGGTCAACATGATGGTCTCCCTCGATCAGTGCAGGCCCAGGCGTCGGTCCAGTGACCAGGCACCACCACCGCGTGCCACCAGCAGCAGCAACAGACCGGCCCACGACAGGTGGGTTGGCCAGGCATCCGGGTAGACGAAGATCTCGATGACCGCCGTCATGCCCAGCAACGCCAGTGCCGCGCCGCGCGTGAACAGGCCCAGCACCAGCAGCAGCGGGAAGAAGTGTTCGGCATAGGTGGCCAGGTGTGCAGCCAGGTCGGGCGGTACCAACGGCAGGCGATATTCCTCCTGGAACAGGACATAGGTGCTGTCCTTGATGTGCAGCCATCCGCTGACCTTGGTCCGGCCGGAGAGGAAGAAGATGGCGGCAATCGACAGCCGTGCCACCAGGGCCAGCAGTGAATCGCTGATGAGGCGGCTGGCCAGGTCGGCGGCGCGGGTGTAGAGGGGGGGACGCGGCCGGGCCGTGGCTTCCAGGGTGAGAGGCGGTTCCATGAGGGTCTCCGTGGGGGTGTTCAATAGAAGGAAGTGAAGGCGCCGGCCAGAACCAGCTGGCCCAGCAGCAGGGCAAGGTCCAGCCCGGGCTCGTGTGTCAGCGCCTGGTCGGCTGCACTGGCGATGGCGTAGCCATCGCGACAGGCATCGAGGAAACGGCAGCCGCCCGGGCCCAGTGCCTGCCATTGCACCTGGCCGTGGGGGCGGGTGAGCAGGGCGCCCTCGCCGCACCATTGCGGGGCCAGTTCCGTGGCGTCTTCTTCGTTGCGGTTGGCGTTCCAGATGGTGTAGACCGGATGTTGCCCATCGTGATGCCAGCGGCAGGCGGCATGCAGGACCAGGGTCACGTCCCGGCCCTCGGCCAGTGCGGTGTGCAGGGCCGCGCCTGCCAGGACGGGCTGGTCGGCGGCCAGGTGGGATTCGGTCCAGCAGCGATCCAGCAGGGCGATGCCGGGCAGATAGGGCAGGGCGCGTGCGGCCTCCAGCGTGCCGAGAAATTCGGCAAAGCCTTCGCCATAGGCGATCAGGCTGGCCTGGCGCGGCAAGTGGTGACGCGCGAACTCCAGTGCGGCCGATTCCATCCATGTGCGACCCACCAGTCGGTGCACTGCGGGATAGTTGGCCAGCAGCGCATCGACGCAGCCCTTGAAGACGGTATTGCGATAGATCGCGAAAGCCGGCTGGGCGAGCAGCGCGCCGATCTCGGGATCGTCGCTATGACCGCTCAGGAGGGCCTGCAGGAACGCGTCGTGATAGCGGCTCTCGGGGGCATTCATGCGGGCTGCTCCTCTGGTGCCGGCACCAGCGGATGAAGCAATGCAGCGGCCATGTCGCGCTCGGCCAGCAGCACATCGAAGGCCGGCACGTTGCCGTCGCGTTCGATCAGCGTGGGGCGGGGGCCGGTACGGGCCAGCAGATGCTGGTACAAGGCCCAGACCGGGGCCGCGATCGGTGCATCATGCGAATCGACCAGCAGGCCGGGAAGATGGGCGTCGGCACTGTGGCCGGCCAGGTGGATTTCGAGGATGGCCTCCGCTGGCAACTGGTCGAGGTAATCGGTGGCATCGATACCCAGGTTGCAGGCGCTGACGTGGACATTGTTGACATCGACCAGCAAGCCGCAACCGGTGCGGCGTACCAGCTCTTGCAGGAATTCCGGCTCGCTCCAGCTGTGCCTTTCCATGCGCAGATAGTGAGAAGGATTCTCCAGCGCGATGCGACGCTGCAGGACATCCTGGGTACGGCTGATGTTGGCGGCCACGCGCGCCAGCATCTCGGTCGTGCGCGGCACGGGTAACAGGTCGGGCAGGTAGTGTGCGCCGGCACGTGACCAGGCCAGGTGTTCGGAGACCAGTACCGGTTCGATACGTCGGGCCAGTTGTGCCAGCTGGCGCAGATGAGCGGGATCGGGCGCTTGCGGCCCGGCCAATGACAGCGACACCCCGTGCAGGGCCACCGGATGCCTTTCCCGGATGGCCTGCAGCCAGGCCAGTCGGGGGCCGCCTTCCATCAGGTAGTTCTCCGGATGGACTTCGAACCACAGCCCGGGCGTGGTGCAGGCCAGGGCCGCATCGAAGTGCTGCGGCTTGAGGCCCAGGCCGGCAGTGAGGAGGTGCGCTGTCATGACCATTGGCTTCGGATGGATCAGATCGGCTTGAGCGAGCCCATGCCGCGCGGGGTCTTGATGGAAGTGCAGGTGCCGGCCGGAACGTTCTTCCAGGCATTGCCCTGGTAATCCATCTTGGCCGTGCCGGCGCAGGTGGTGCCTTCACCAGCCTTGCAGTCGTTCTGGCCGGCCATGGAAACGCCATAGCACTTCTCGACGGCAGTCTTGTTCATCGGTTGCTTGTCTTGCGCCATGGCTGCGCCGGAGGCGAGGGTGGCGAGGGTCAGGGCGGCGGTGGCGACGAGGCGGTGGTTCATGGTGTACTCCTTGAAATGGAATGAAGTGGAAGATGACACTGACCGGCGCAGGCTGATTTGCTGCAGCCAGGCTGCCGGTCTGATGGTTAATTCGCAGGCGGAGGCTGGCCGGTTACAGCGCATCGAAAATTTTTTGAAGAAATATTTTTCGCGCTTGCTGTAACCCAAACGGTTTTGTGAACGAATACACAGGAGAGCGCGCCGTTGCGCAGTCTGCCCGCAGGGGCGAAACAGGGGATGTGAATGAAAACGATGGAACTGGTCAACATGCTGGCCACCGGCACCGGAGGTTCCGCCGGCCCCGGCCAGCGCACCCTGGTGCGCAACGTGGCCGCGCGCATGGCCGTGGCGCTGGCCTTGGGCCTGATGGGAGCGGCGCTGCTGCTGGCCATTCTGTATGGGGTCCGCAGCGACCTGCGCACCCTGCTGCTGCAGCCTTTGTTCTGGATGAAGGTCTCGTTTCCGCTGGCTGCGCTGCTGGCCGGACAACTGGCCGCATCCCGGCTGGCACTGCCGGGCATGCGCATCGGCCTGGCACCGGCAGCGGGATTGCTGCTGCCGCCGGCCCTGCTGTGGCTGGCTGGCGGCAGCTGGCTGGCGCTGGCACCACCCTCGCAGCGTCTGGAGCTGCTGCTGGGGAGCAGCTGGGAGGTCTGTTCGGCCAATGTGGCCTTGCTGTCGCTGCCCACGCTGGCAACGATGCTGTGGTTCCTGCGCGGACTGGCACCTACGCAACTGCGCGCAGCCGGTGCCGTGGCCGGTTTGGTGGCCGGTGCCCAGGGCGTGCTAGTCTATTCACTTTATTGCGTGGAGATGGCGCCGCCGTTCTGGGGCGTCTGGTATGTACTGGGGGTGGCGCTGCCGACGGGGGTCGGCGCCTTGTGTGGCCCATGGCTGCTTCGTTGGTAATCTGTCGGCGTGCTCATGACTGAGAGTCCTTTCCTGTTGGCCACTGGCGGCCCGGCCTTGTCGGGTGACCTGGCCGGTCTTCCCGGCAAGCCTTCGCACCCGGCCGAGGAACGCTTGCGTACGCTGCTGCTGGCCGGTCTCGACGGTGACGCCGTGGCCTATCGCCAATTCCTGGCCGAACTCAGCGGACGCCTGCGCGCTTTCCTGCGCAAGCGGCTGGTCCATCTGCAGGATGACGTCGAGGACGTCGTGCAGGAAACCCTGCTGGCCATCCACAACGCCCGTCACACCTATCGTCCCGACCAGCCGTTGACGGCCTGGGTGCATGCCATCGCGCGCTACAAGCTGATGGACTTCCTGCGCGCGCGCTCGCGCCGCGAAGCCTTCAATGATCCGCTGGAGGAAGAGCATGACCTGCTGGCCGTCTGTGACGACGAACCGGCCCAGGCCCGGCGCGATGTCGGCGCCCTGCTGGAGGAGCTGCCCGACAAGCAGCGCCTGCCGATCGTGCACGTCAAGCTGGAGGGCCTGTCGGTAGCCGAGACGGCGCAACTGACGGGGATGTCGGAATCGGCCGTCAAGGTGGGGATCCATCGCGGCCTCAAGGCCCTGGCCCTGAAGATCCGGGAGAAACTGCAAGCATGAAGACTGATGACCTTATTTCGATGATGGCCGGTGACGTAGCTCCGGTGGACCGTCGCCTGCCGGCCAGGCAGATGGCCCTGGCACTGCTGCTGGGCGGCCTGGGTTCGTTGCTGCTGATGCTGCCGATCTATGGACTGCGCCCCGATCTGACCGTGATGCTGGGGGTGCCGCTGTTCTGGATCAAGCTGGCTTTTCCCACCACGCTGACCGTGGGTACCCTGCTGGTGCTGCGGCGTCTGGTGCGTCCGGGGCTGCGCGTGGGTGCGCGCTGGGCCGGCATTGCCTTGCCCGGCCTGGCGCTCTGGCTGGGTGGCGTCACGGTGCTGCTCAGTGCGCCGGTGGCGCAGCGTCTGCCGCTGTTGATGGGGATCAGCTGGCGCAGTTGCCCCTTCAATATCGCGCTGTTGTCGGTGCCGCTGTTCATCGGCATCTTCTGGGCCGTACGCGGCATGGCGCCGACGCGGCTGCGCCTGACCGGCGCCGTGGCCGGGCTGCTGGCCGGCGCCAGTGCGACCATGGTGTATTGCCTGCATTGCCCGGAAATGGGCGTTCCCTTCTGGGGCGTCTGGTACTTGCTGGGCATTCTCATCCCGGCAGCGGTCGGCTTGCTGCTGGGTCCGCGCCTGTTGCGCTGGTAAGTTCCCGGGAGTTTTCCAATGAGTTTGCTTTCCCTGTGGCAGCGGGCCACGCAAAGGACCGCTGCAGGCCAGGCTGCACGTGACGAGCAGTTGCTGATGAGTCTGTTTCTGCTGGCCTGGGCGGTCGAGGCGCGCGATCCCTACACGGGTGGGCATCTGTGGCGGGTGGCGCGGCTCTCGCGTTTGCTGGCCGAGTCGGCCGGATTGCCTGCGCAGCAGGTGGCGCGCATCACGATCGGCGCGTTCCTGCATGACCTGGGCAAGATCGGCATTCCCGATGCCGTGCTGGGCAAGAAATCGCGGCTGGATGACGCGGAATATGCGGTCATCCGGACCCATCCCGAGATCGGCCATCGCATGCTGGCCGGCCACCCGCTGGCGGCGCTGGCCGAAGAGGCCGTGCTGCTGCATCACGAAACGCCGGATGGCCGCGGCTACCCCTACGGACGACGCGGCGAGGACATCCCGCTGGCTGCGCGCATCGTCGGCATCTGCGATGCCTTCGATGCCATGACCAGCACGCGCCCCTACCGCAGCGGCATGCCGATCGCCCGCGCCATGGAGATCATCGGGGGCGAGCTGGGCAAGCAGTTCGATGCAGAGCTGGGTCAGCTGTTCATCGGCTTGCAGTCCCATCCGGAACTGGCCCACATCGTCGGTCACAGCGACGAGGGTATCCCCCTGCAACGCTGCCTCAGTTGCGGTCCGATCATCGTGCAGCCGCGCCACGCGGCCGTGGGCGATACTCTGTACTGTCCGGCCTGCCATAGCGAATACACCATTGCGGCCGGTGCACAGGGCCTTCTGGCCAGCGGCAAGCAGGATACGGCGCGCGCCCTGGCGGTGCCGCCTGATACCGGTCTGATCCGTCGTCTGGTCGGGGAAAACCGCGCCGCCCTGGCCTGAGTTGCATCACCCATGAAAAAGCCCGCACGAAGCGGGCTGGCGGGCTGGCGGTACGGCGCTCATTGGCTCAGAAGGTTTCCCAATCCCCTTCATCTTCTCCGGCAGGCAGGCGCGAGGCTTTGGCGGCCGGCTTGGCGGCTGTCTTCTCGGCCTGTGGCTCGGTCTTGGCGGCTGGTGCGGCAGCGGGTTTGGCTGCGGCTGCCTTGGGTGCGGCAATGGCCGCATGAGCAGCCGACGTCGTCGCCGGCTTGCGTGGCGCCGCAGCCGTCGGCGCCGGGCGCGGTGCCGCCCTGGCGGCCACGGGTGCGGCCGGTGCCACTGGCGTGGCCTGGGCGGTACGTGCCTGGTTGCCATCGATCTGGAAACGTCCTACCAGTCCGGCCAGGGTAGCGGCCTGGTCCTGCAGCGATTGCGCGGCGGCAGCAGCTTGCTCCACCAGTGCGGCGTTCTGCTGCGTGCCTTCATCCATCTGCGTGATGGCGCGGCCGACTTCGGCGATGCCGGCACTCTGTTCCTGGCTGGCCGAGCTGATCTCGCCGACGATGTCGGTGACCCGACGTACGCTGGCCACCACTTCGGTCATGGTGGCGCCGGCCTGTTCCACCAGCTTGCTGCCGGTATCGACCTTGCTCACCGAGTCATCGATGAGGGTCTTGATTTCCTTGGCCGCCGAGGCCGAACGTTGGGCCAGCGAACGCACCTCCGAGGCCACCACCGCAAAGCCGCGCCCCTGTTCGCCGGCACGGGCCGCTTCCACGGCCGCATTCAAGGCCAGGATATTGGTCTGGAAGGCGATGCCGTCGATCACGCCGATGATGTCGGCAATCTTGCGCGAGCTGTCGGTGATGCCTTCCATGGTCTGCACCACCTGGCCGACCACGCTGCCGCCCTGGATCGCCACGTCCGATGCCGATTCGGCCAGTTGGTTGGCCTGGCGCGCGTTGTCGGCGTTCTGCCTGACGGTGGCGGTCAGTTCTTCCATGGCCGAGGCGGTTTCCTCGATGGAACCGGCCTGCTGCTCGGTGCGACTGGACAGGTCGAGGTTGCCGCTGGCGATTTCGTGGCTAGCCGTGGCGATGGTATCGGCCGAAGTCTTGATATTGGCGATGGTGCTCAGCAGGGAGTCACGCATGCTGCGCACCGCGTACAGCAGGCTGCTCTGGTCGCCCGGCGCAGTCTGGATGTTGGGGGTGAGGTCACCCTGGGCGATGCGGTTGGCGACCTCGGCCGCCTTGGCCGGATCGCCGCCGATGGTGCGCAGGATGCCGCGGTTGATCACGATCACCAGCCCCACCAGGGCGGCGGCGACCACGGCGAAGAGGATCGCCATGCGGGCCAGCGTGCCCATGAAGGCAGCGTTGATGTCATCCATGTAGGCGCCGGTAGTCAGGTTCCAGTCCCAGGGCTGGTAGGCGATCACGAAGGAAGTCTTGGCCACCGGTTCGGCCGCGCCGACCTTGGGCCACAGGTAGTGCACGAAGCCGCCGCCGGGCTTGCTGCCGGCCTTGGTGATCTCGACGAACAGGTTGTTGCCGGCCGGATCCTTGAAGTTGGTCAGGTCCTTGCCGTCCAGTTCGGTCTTGATCGGGTGCATGACGATGATCTGGGCCGAGGTGGAAATCGAGAAGTAGCCATCGGTCCCGTAGCGCAGACTCTTGATGGCGGCCTTGGCACGTTTTTGTGCCTCTTCCTTGGTGAGGGCACCACTGTCGGCCAGACTGCCATAGGCCTTGACCAGCGACAGCGCGGTCTGGCCGATGTTGGTCAGATCGTTCTTGCGCTCTTCCAGGCGCACGTCGCGCACCATATAGGCGCTGAAGACGGAAATCGCCAGAAGGGCGACGAGGCTCAATACGAGTGGCAGCCACAGCTTCTTGCTGAAGGATAACTGGCCCATGATGTAATCTCCCAATTTTTATCTGGACGCTCGCCGGCATCGTCGTGCCTGGACGATGGCAGCGGACCCCGCGGGCCTGGTGCATCGTCTTGCGTGAGCGTCATTGTTGCCAAGTCAAGGTGGTGTTCACGGGCTTTCGCAGATGAAATGCGCGCGACCTTGCCACTCTAACCCGGTATTGCCTTGCTGAATGCCGGAACAGGAGGCGCAAGTGCGCTCATTTTCGGAAATGAATGGTGCGGTGCGGGACAATTTCACTGCTCCAGCGCCGAGCGGAACCGATACCACCACAGGCCGATCCGTTCACGCAGGGCATAACTGGCCAGCTCAAGGTTGCTGGCGCGCGGCAGGTAGTCGGTGGGTCGGGGGCGTGACCGACCGTGGAACAGGGTAGGCGCTGCCCGGACCTGCAAGCCCGTCTGCGTGAATACGCGCATGGCGCGCGGCATGTGGATGCTGTCTGTGACCAGCAGGATGCGCGTGATGCCATCGGCCTTGAGCATGGCGGCCGAATGGCTGGCGTTCTGGGCCGTGGTGTCGGCCTGCTGCTCCTGCCATCGCACCGCTACCCCGAAGTCGCGCTGCAGGTCGCGCGTCATCAGGGCGGCTTCGCTTTCCGGCGAACCGTCGGGGCTGCCGCCGGTCACCAGGATGGGCAGGCCGGTCTGGCGCGCCAGATAGGCGCCGTATTGCAGCCGCTTCATGCCGAGGGCGGTGGCGTCGTCGCTGCCACCGTATTCCGGCGCCCGGTCGACCCGACCCGATCCCAGGATGACGATGGCCTGCGCATCGCCGGGGCCGGTCAGCGGCGGATACTGGTCTTCCAGGGGGCGTACCGTCCACAGGGCGCCGATGCGGGTACTGAGGACCAGCAGGATCATCACCCCCAGCAGCATCAGGGCCAGACCGCTGCGCGGCGCGCGACGGCGCAGCCATCGCCCGGCCAGGTACAGCAGGAGGGGCGAGACGGGCGGCAGCAGGAGGCTGCTGGCCATGGCGGAGAGGAGGACCGGCAAGGACATGAACAGGATCGGCAGCAATGGTGGACAGCCTGGCATTGTGCGTGATTGTGCCGCTCCGGGCCAGCCTTGCCGCATGCCGATTTGCCTCGCCGCAGGGAATCCCCCAGAATGCGGGATCGCAAAAGGAAGGGCACAGCCCCGGGAATGCCGTGATACGACTTGTCTTGTTATTGCTGGGTGCCGATTTCATCCGCCGCAACTGGCACGCTCTGGCCGTGGCCGGTCTGGCCTGGGGAGCCGTCGGCGTGTCGCTGATGATCGATGCACTCGATGGCGTGCTCAATTTCCCCTTGACCCTGTTCGGCTACCTGCTGCTGCTGGAGAGCCTGGTCACCCTGTGGGTGGCCAACAGCGGCATGGGCGCGCAGAAGACCCTGCGCTACGCCAAGGGCGGCTTGTTCCTGCTCATTGCTATCCTGGTCATCACCCAGCACTACGCCAGCAACATGGCGCTGGCCATGCTGTTTGGGCTGGCCTTCACCATCGGCGGTGCGCTGCAGATCACCTCGGCCCTGGTGGTGCGCTTTCCGCGCTGGCGCACGGCCATGTTCGGCGGGGTCGTGCAGATCGGGCTGGCGATCTTCTTCTTCCAGCCCTATCCCACCCACTACAAGGGGACCGTGCCGTATTGCCTGGCGCTGGGCCTGGTCTTCGGTGGCTGGAACATGATCTGGGTGGCCCTGCGCAGCCGCATGCTGCCGCAGCAGGCCGCCGCTGACGTGCTGGCCGAGCGCAACAGCGGCGATGACTTGCCCTTCGATGCCGGGCTGCACGACGCTGCCCCCGACCTGCAGGCGCAGCTGCGCGCCCCGGCCACGGCTGCTGCGACACCGGGGCCGCTGGCGCCGATGACCCTGCACGTATGGACCCCCACCGGCAGCGCCAAGGGACAGGCCCGGCGGCAGCCGGTGATCGACCGCTACATTGCCGCCGTCGACACCCAGGGTGTCATCTCGACCGGCCACGCCGCGCTGGAGATCCTGCCCGATCTGTACATCAGCCTCTATCCGGCCGAGGAAATCGACCGCTCGCCGGATCAGTTCGCCCGGCTGCTGCGCGCCACGGCCGACAACGACGTCAAGGGCCGCTACCTCACCGATTACCGCAGCGAAGCCGCGGCCTGGTGCGAATCGACCGAGAAGATCGTCTTCCGCGACTACCGTCGCGCCTCGCTGGAGCGCTTCTGGCAGCATTACCGCCAGACCGAGATCTACAACCTCACCTATCGCAACTGCTCCAGCACCGTGGCTCATGCCCTGGAGGCCGCGCTTGAGGGTGTCATCGGCACCCGGGACCGGCACTGGTTCAATGCGGTGCGCATGATGTTGACGCCCGAGATCTGGGTCGCCAGCCAGATCCGCAAGCGCGCCGTGACCATGGCCTGGACGCCGGGCATGGTGCTGGACTATGCCCGCGCCTTGCGCGCGGTGGTGCATCCGCGTCCCTTGTCCTGGGCTGCCTCGCTGCAGCTCGCCCTGCGCCAGAGCCGGCGCCTGCGCAAGGCCTGGCGAATGACGCGCCGCCAGGCGGATGCGCAGTCCTCTTCCTTCAGGAAACCATGAGCCATCCTCTCCCCGTACAGGAACACTGGATCGACGCCGCCGACGGCACCCGCCTGTTTTGCCGCGACTGGCTGCTGCCCGGCGCCACCTCGGCGGTGCAGATGGTGCATGGCCTGGGGGAACATGGCGGGCGCTATGAGGCATTGGCACAGCTGTTCAATCAGGCCGGCTTTTCCGTGCGCATCTGCGACCATCGCGGCCATGGCAATTCGGGTGGCCGCCAGGGCAGCCTGATCCGACCGGATGATCTGCTGCGCGACCTGAAGCAGAGCTTCGATGACTTCAGCCGCCGTACGCAGTGCACGCCGCTGCTGTTCGGTCACAGCATGGGCGGCCTGGTGGCGGCGCGCTTTGCCACCGGCGGTTTCAGCCCGGTGCGGGCACTGGCCTTGTCCTCACCGGCGCTGGCGCTGGATCTGTCGCGCTGGCAGCGGCTGCTGCTGAAGGTCTCCTCGGCCATCGCCCCGGGCCTGGCCCTGCCGACCGCCTTGCCGGCTGCGCGCATCTCGCACGATCCGCAGCAGGTAAGAGCGTACCGCCAGGACCCGCTCAATCACGGCAAGATCGCGCCGCGCATGCTCAACTTCATGCTCGATGCCATGCGGCAGACGGCGCGCGATGCCGTCCAGTTCACGCGGCCAGTGCTGCTGCAGGTCGCCGGCGATGACGCCTTCGTCGCCCCGCGCGGCAGCCGGGCCTTCTACGAGGCCCTGCCCGGCCAAAGCAAGACGCTGCACTGGTACGCCCAGGCTTACCACGAGATCTTCAATGAGGAAACCCGACTGCGTGAGCAGGCCATGCAGGACTTGCGGGAGTGGCTGGGACAGTTGCCGCCGACCGAGCAAGCCAGTCCAATGCCGACGGTATCGATGGGGTAAAACCAGAAGACGCTGAAGCTAGCGTGAAGAAGGGTTCAGGAATTAACCTGGAATTACGCATGTAAAGCACCGCGACAGGCTTCTGAAGGGGCCAATCCGGTGCTTTTTTGTTCACTCAGGGTTGCCCGCTGGGAACGTTGCTGAACTGGCAGCGGCTGTCAAAGCCGACGAAGCCAGGCGCGCAGGCGCAGCCTTGCACGGCCAGCAGCAGGGCGGAGGCGGCGAGGAGGGAGGCAAGTCGCTTCATGCGTCACTTTCGTTGCGTTGGCAAAGCTTGCGAGTGTAATGCGCTGCAGCAGCTTTGCAAGTCAGACGACGACACGACATTTACCACACCGGCAAGCCAGAGTTGCACCATGGTAAATCGTTGAGATATCAACGATGATGATAATGGTGCGAATTTGCGCTAAATCAGTGCGAATCGATCCGCGACCGGCGCCAAAAGAAAAAGCGGCTTGTCAGCGTTGCAACGCGACAATAACCGCTTTTCAGGACTGCTCCGAAGTGGCATCGCGTCTCCGTGCGGAGACGGGCGATCACCCGGCCAGGAGGCTGCTTACTTGACCGAAATCAGGTAGCGCGCAACCATGGCGCCGATGAGCAGGGTGTACGGGAGGATGTCGGCGATGATGTTCATGGTGAGCTCCGTGAGGAAGAAATTGATCTGTTGCATTGCAATATATTCGCTTCACGGGCGTGCTTCCACTTTTGAATCCCAATACCAGTTATCTATTTTGTGAATGATTGGCTGTTCGGGTATCTCCGATGTCTTTTTTTCTTGAGAAAAACCGTTTTTAATCAATGGCTTGCGTAAAACCCTCCGGGCTGACGCAGCAAGCCCCCGTGGCACGGTGTGTCATCCGTACGACAGGGGCTATGGGGCAACATCACGAATTCCGGCACGTTTTGTCGTGCAGGATGCTCAGGCTTACTTGACCAGTTGCAGGTTCAGGCCGCGCAATTCGGTATTGATCCGGAGCTCGTAGCGGCCGCCTTGGGCCACAGGCAGCGCCAGCTTGTCCGTCGTCGGTCCGGCATTGCTGCCCAGGCTGTTGACGCGCTTGATGCTGAAATCATAGCTGCCGGGCTTGAGCCAGATCGACAGATGTTCACCGCCGGCGATCTGGGCCAGCACCACATCGTTGATGGCCAGTTCCAGCATGTCGTTGTTGAGCAGGCCGGCGGCACGGGTGAAGGTGACGGGCGACAGGCCCGCGGCCTGCTCGGTCATGCTCTTGATGTAGACGCGCGCGGCGGGGATGGCGCCGCTGGCGGTGCGTTCCACCGGGGTGGTGCAGGCGGCCAGGGCCATGATGAGGGTGAGGCTGGTGGCGAGGGTCTTGATCATGTTGCTCTTCCTTGTGGTCGTAGGCGATGCGGGACTCAGGGGCGTGCCGCAGACGATAGCACGGGCGGCAGCCCGATCAGTTGCAGCAGATGTCGTTCGATGGCGAAGACGTGGTGGTCTTCGGCGCCCAGCTCGCGCAAAGCCTGGGCCAGCTTGAGCAGGTATTCGCTGTTGCGCCCGCTGGGACCGACGGCGCCAGCAATCTGGCGCGCGATCTCCAGTTCGCTGGCGGGCCCGGCGAAGGCTTCGTTGTCGTCGGCAGCGATGTAGATCAGCCCTTCGGCGACCTGGCCATCCTCGAAGCTCATCTCGGTAACCAGGCGCAGGTAACCGTTTTTCTCGCGATGATCCAGATGGGCAAAGACTTCCGGCGTGATCAGGTAGGCCATGCCGGCGCAGACGGCATCCTGCTCCGGTACCAGGGTTACCACCCGGCCCGGGGCTTGGGCTGTGCCGCGATGATCGTGGGAACTTTGCCAGAAGCGTCGCGCCCAGCCGGTGATGTGGGCCGGGCGGCGTTCCAGGTAGGGGAAATCGGCCTTGAAGATGATGGAGCCGTAACCGAACAGCCAGACGCTGGCGTGGTCATCGAAACGACGCATCTGGCGGTTGAGGGCGATGGTGTTGACGGACATGGACACAAAGCAGGGCGACGGCCTGGCCGCCGGAAGCCTGCCATTATAGAGGGGAACGGGCAGCCGGTTTTGAGCGAAAACTTTCACTGATAGTCATTGCGAAGTGATCTTTTGCGCATAAAATGGCGCCTGCCGGCCCCCTATACCGGTCGCACAGGCCCGTCCTGCGGCGCTATCCGCCTGCTCCTCGAAGGGGCGTGCGGCCATCCGGGGCCTCATCCGAATCTTCAGGGGAATATCATGCGTTTTGTCGTCATGCTGCTGACGCTGGTCGTCGGTGTTGTGTTGGCCGGTTGCGAGAAGACCGATTTTGAAAAGAAGTCCGAATCCGACGCCAATGCACGCCGGATCTTCAATCTCAAGAAGGAGTCCTCCAAGGATTGAGCATCACCCACGGGCGAGCGCAGCGCTCCCGGAAACACAAACAGCAGGCACCTGGCCTGCTGTTTGTGTTTGTGCGGTGCGCGCCGCTTCAGTGGTGCGCCGCGTGTGCTGCCTGCGGCACGCGCAGGGCGTCGGCACATTCGTGCACCAGCGCCGGTCCCTGGTAGATCAGTCCGGTGTAGAGCTGTACCAGCGAGGCCCCGGCCTCGATCTTGGCGCGCGCATCGGCCCCGCTGAAGATACCGCCCACGCCGATGATGGGCAGCGCCTCGCCCACTTCGGCCTTCAGGCCACGGATCACCTGGTTTGACAATTCCAGCACCGGCTTGCCCGACAGGCCGCCGGCTTCTTCCCCATGCGGCATGCCTTGCACGGCATCGCGAGTGATGGTGGTGTTGGTGGCGATGACGCCATCGATCTGGTGACGCAGCAGGGCGTCGGCGACGTTCTTGACCTGTTCCATGTCCATGTCCGGCGCGATCTTGAGCGCCACCGGCACGTAGCGACCATGACGGTCGGCCAGGCGGCGCTGGGCCGATTTCAGCTGCGAGAGCAGGGAATCCAGTTCGGAGGCCCCTTGCAGCTGGCGCAGGTTCTTGGTGTTGGGCGAAGAGATGTTCACCGTCACATAGCTGGCGTAGGGATAGACCTTTTCCAGGCAGTGCACGTAATCTTCGGCGGCGCGCTCGATGGGGGTATCGGCGTTCTTGCCGATATTGAGGCCCAGCACGCCCTGGCGCTCCTGATAGAAGCGCGAGGATTGCACATTGGCCACGAAGGCATCCACGCCGCCATTGTTGAAGCCCATGCGGTTGATGACCGCGTTGGCGGCCGGCAGGCGGAACATGCGCGGCAGCGGATTGCCCGGCTGGGCGCGCGGCGTGACCGTGCCGACTTCGATGAAACCGAAACCCAGCGCCGCCAGGCCGTCGATGTAGGCGCCATCCTTGTCCAGTCCGGCGGCCATGCCCACCGGGTTGGGGAAGGTGATACCCATGACCGTGCGCGGATCGGAGGCCGGTTTTCTGGTGATGAAATCGGTCAGGCTGTAGCGTGCGGCGCAGCGCAGCGCGGGCAGCACCAGGTGGTGTGCGGTTTCGGGTTCCAGGGAAAACAGCAGCGGACGCGCGAGCGCGTAGAGAAATTTGTCGGACACGATGGGGCGATCAGGTAAGGAAGAGGGCCAAAAAAACTGCCGCTATTCTAACGCGTGCCGCCTTCCGTTCTCCGTATCCGGGCCGTTGTCGCCCATCATTTGCAGTTTCTGCGGCTGTTTTTGCAGACGTTGCGCCACAGACGTGAAGCCCGCTTCAGCCTTCGAGCAGGCTCCAGTGGCCCTCATGCAGGGCTTCCAGCGGCTGGTAGTTGGTCTTGTAGGCCATCTTCTGGCTTTCCTTGATCCAGTAGCCCAGGTAGACGTAGGGCATCTCCAGCTGGCGCGCTTGCTCGATCTGCCAGAGGATGTTGTAGGTACCGAAGGAAGCGGCCGGCAGGTCGGGATCGAAGAAGGTATAGACCGAGGACAGCCCGTCATTGAGCACGTCGATGATGCTGACCATGCGCAGCGTGCCGTCGGCCTCGCGGAACTCCACCAGTCGGGTGTTGACTTTGCTTTGCAGCAGGAACTGCGCGTACTGGTCGCGGCTGTCCTGGTCCATGCCGCCGCCGGCATGGCGGGCGCACTGGTAGCGCAGGTAGAGTTCGTAGTGCTCGTGGGCGTAGGTCAGGTTGGTGACCAGGGTTTGCAGGCCGCGATTGCGTTCCCAGGCGCGGCGCTGGCTGCGGTTGCGTTCGAAGTCGGCTACGCGGATGCGTACTGGAGTGCAGGCAGTGCAGCCATCGCAGTAGGGGCGGTAGGTAAAGATGCCGCTGCGCCGGAAGCCCGTCTTGACCAGTTCCGAGTACACATCCGCGTTGATGAGATGCGAGGGTGTGGCCACTTGCGAGCGGGCCTGCTGGTCATCGAGATAGCTGCATGGGTAGGGCGCGGTTGCATAGAACTGCAACGTGGAGAACGGCAAGTCTTTGAGATGCGTCATGTGCGTCCTGTCCTGTCTTGCGGGAGGCCGGCGGCGAGGTGTCGAGCGCACCGTGGGTCCCTGGAGTCAGGTTCCAATTTACACCATTTTGATAGTCGCAGTGAAGGATGGAGCCAGGCTCAGTCACGTGGGCCGGACGGGATGCCGGTTTCCAGCAGGTTCAGGGGTGCCCATCCATGGATCTGCGGCCACTGGATGGCGGCGCGCAGATGGTGCAGGAAGTCGCTGCGGGGGATGGGGCGTGCGCCCAGCGAGGCCAGGTGGGCGGTTTCCTGCTGGCAGTCGATCATCTGCACGCCATGGCTGCGCAGGAAGAACACCAGGTGTGCCAGGGCCACCTTGGAGGCATCGCTGACGCGGGCAAACATCGATTCGCCGTAGAACATGCGACCGATGGAGACGCCATAGGCGCCGCCGACCAGTTCACCGTTGAGCCAGACTTCGGAGGAGTGGGCGTAGCCGGCGCGATGCAGGCCGGTATAGCCTGCCATGATCTCGGGCGAGATCCAGGTGCCGTGTTCGTGTCGGCGCGGGCCGGCGCAGCCTTGCATGACCTGTTCGAAGACGGTATCGAAGGTGACTTGCCAGAGTCCGTCGCCGTGGCGACTGCGCTCGATGCGACGCAGGGTTTTCTTGAGGCTGTCGGAGACGACGAAGTGATCGGTGTGCAGCACCATGCGCGGATCGGTGCTCCACCAGAGGATGGGTTGGCCTTCGGAGAACCAGGGGAAGATGCCGTGGCGATAGGCTTCCAGCAGGCGCTGTGGCGACAGGTCGCCGCCGGCGGCCAGCAGCCCGGCCGGATCGGCCAGGGCGCGCGAGACATCGGGGAAGGGCGTATCGAGATCCAGCCAGGCGATCATCCGCGTGCTCCTGCGGATCAGATCATGCGGCGGCGGATGTCTTCGGTGTGCAGCGTGAAGCCGCCTTCACCGCTGCGCACTTTCTTCATCTGGGCAAAGAAGGCGCGCAGGGTGAATTCCACCGTGGGGAAGGCGATGTCCTGCCAGGGGATCTGGTCTTCTGTATAGAGGGCCACTTCCAGGCTTTCGATGCCGGCCTGGTAATCGAGGTCGAGCAGGGTAGCGCGGTAGAAGAGGTGGACCTGGTGGACGTGGGGCACGTTGACCAGGGAGAACAGTTCGTGCAGCTGGATACGGGCACCGGCCTCCTCTTCGGTTTCGCGGCGGGCGGCGTCTTCGGTGGTTTCCGCGTTTTCCATGAAACCGGCCGGCAGGGTCCAGTAACCCAGACGCGGCTCGATGGCACGCTTGCACAGCAGTACCTTGACCTGGCCATCCTGTTCCCAGACGGGGATGGAGCCGACCACCATCTTGGGATTCTGATAGTGGATCGCTCCGCAGTTGGTGCAGACATGGCGCAGCCGCGTGTCATCGGGAGGAATCTGCTGGGATACTGTGTGGCCGCACTCGGAACAGAATTTCATAGAGGCTCGGAAGGTGTCTGTCTTTATATATAGTAGGGAAGGGGCCTTGGGTGCATTTTCCTGTGGCGGCACGGACCGCTTGACCGGCTGGCTGGACGGTTGCAGGAAGCTGCAATGCGGTTAGGAGTGTATCACTGTAAAAAGATTGCAGAAAATGTTTGCATTCCCATTTTGGCTGTCCTATAATTGTGTTCTTCAGACGCGGGGTGGAGCAGTCTGGCAGCTCGTCGGGCTCATAACCCGAAGGTCGTAGGTTCAAATCCTGCCCCCGCAACCAAATGCAAGTAAGGCGAAAGCCTTGCTGACAAAGGCCCTAAGCGTGACAGCGCTCAGGGCCTTTTTGCTTTGCGTGACTTCCGCAAAGCGGCCTGCGTGACTTCTGCGTGACCTTTTCAGCCGTTGACCACGCGCAAGATAGTCATCCTCTTCCGCGTGAGCTCGACCTTGTTGGCCTGTTCCACCAGGTGCTCAACCGTGCCGGCCGCGTAGTGCTGCGGCATGCTCTTGATCGAGTGGCCCAGCAGCAGCGCCCGATCCTCCTCCGATACCCCGGCATTACGCAGCCTGGTGGCGTAGGTATGCCGGAGGTCATGCACGCGGACCTGTGACAGCTTGGCCCGCTCGCGCGCCTGCTTCCAGCCGTTGTTGCCCATTTCCTGGATACGCTCGCCACGATAGGGGAAGACGAAAGTGCTGTGCTTCCCCCGCTGTCCGTCCACCACCGCCTGCGCCGTGTCGTTCAAGATGACCACGTGGTGCCGGCCGCTCTTGTACTCGCCGGCCGGAATCACGAACACGCTGCGGCCCAGCTCCGGGAACCGCTGCTCCCAGTCCCATCGCAGCCCGCAGGTGTTCTCGTCCCGGGTGCCGGCGTTCACGGCGAACAGCGCCATGCGTTCCAGGTGGGGCGGGAGCTCATTGAACAGCATGGCCTGCTCTTCCCAGGTGATCGGGTATGCCCGGCGCGGATTCTTGTGCTCCAGCATCTCGATCAGCGGCGCCGACACCAGCCACGGCGTGCCGTCTTCGTTCCGCCAGACCCGCGCCGCCCTGATCAGGATGGCGCGCACCACCTCCAGCGTCTTGTTGACCGTGGCCGGGGTGACCCCCTTGGTGCCGCCTTCCGGTGTCATCCGGTCGGCCTTGAACTTGTCGAAACTGCCGCTGTGGATCGTCTCGATCAGCTTGGTCCCGATGTACGGCAGGATCTTGGCCAGGTGGGCGTTGGCATAGTCATACTGCTTTTCGCCCTCTTTTTCCTTTTCGTCTAGGTAGCGGTCAGCCGCATCGAGGAAATAATGCTGCGGGCGTTGCGCTTGCTGTCTGTCAATTGCTGCTTGCTCGGCGCGGAGCCAGGCTTCGGCGTCCTCCTGACTGACCGTTCCGAGGCGGGCAAAGATGCGCTGCCCTTTGTACTGCTTGTCAACTTTTCTTTCCCCGCCGGCATCGACGGAGATTCCTTTTGTCCTTGTTCGCATGTTTCTCTCTTCAGTTTGCGACTCGGACGCCCGTTGCGGGCCTTATATTCATCGGCCCAGGCATCCAAGTCAAGGCGGTCAAATCCAATCCCACGGCCGCCAATGGGGATTTCAGTCAGGCCCGGGCGCACCTCGGCATCGAAGCGGTTTCGGTCCATGCCCAGGTAGTCGGGCGCGTCGCGGTGCCGGATGAAGCGCGGCGGGATGTTCATGGCTGGATCCTCCTGAATTCCACTACCCACACCCACGGGCTGGCGTACCAGTTCTCTTTACCGTTGATGCTCTGCCAGAGCCGGCCGAAGTTCTCCTCCGGCCAGAAGTGCGGCTGGATGATGTTGGTGCCATCTGGCAGCTTGCCGGTGAAGCCGTCTCGCAGCAGGAAGCAAATACCTTCTGCGGCCGCATCCGCTCGGGTGATGTCCCGCAGACGCTCGACCCGCACGTCCGTCAATTCAAGCTGAATGCGGCTTGCCCACCGGGGCATGAACATGCTTGGGCGCACCTTACCGAAGCCCGGATCGGCACCGACGGTCTCGTCAGCGAGGAAGCGGATTGCTTCGCTATCCGAGATGGAACGCGGCGGAAGGGGATCGCAGCTGGATGGCGCCCGCCATGATTCACGGACCCAGAGCTGGTGGCCGAGCATGCCGTAGGGGCAAGCGCGCAGCAGCTCGAAGTGCCGAAGGTCGTGCCACCGCATCGCGCTGTCCCGGAAATGCCAGTCGTAGCCTGGCGTGTCGGAGCGACCGAATTCCGTGATCTGGCCGAAGCCGCGCAGGCGGGAGATATCGCGCCTGGTATGCGTCTTTTCATCAGCCAGCACAGCGCGCACCAGGTGGCCCTTGAAGGGAATTGGAAGCTCTTTCATCATTGCGGGAACTCCCTCACGCGCAGGTCCAGCGGCCATTCCTCGATGTCGCCGCCTTTCTTGTCCTTCAGTCGGATGTGCCAGTGACCATGGCCGAGGTCTTCCCGGCGTGTGCCATCAGGCCAGTGCTCTTCCGGGGACGAGGAGCAGCCATTCCAGATCGGCGACGCGCCGAGCTGCTTCACGTGGGCCGCGATACCAGCAAACCAGCATTGAGCGACGATGGACCGCGCCCAGCCAATATCGAAGTCTCGGGCGCCTGGGCCGCTCTCACCGCCGACGATGATCCAGTCGATGCCGGTGGGCGTGTCGGCACCGTGCGCCGAGAGCGCGCCGTAGTCGGCGTTGCAGGTGTCGCAGTGGACGGGCGGCAGCGCCTGATTCAGGTCGATCGGGCCCAGCAGCGGCTCCATCGACAGGAAGCGTTTCGCGGCCGGCACGGCCAGCAGCTTCGGAATATCGCGGTCGGCCTCCTCCTGGTTGACCACCGTGGCGCCCAGCCAGACGTTGCGGGGCAGGTAGGGCTCGTCCAGGTGCTCCATCCAGAACAAGCTGTAGCCCACCTGCACCAGCATGTCGGGCACGTTGCCGATGCGCTTCGTCAGCAGGATCCAGTCGAGGTTGGGCGTGGCCTCGATCAGCGCGAAGAGGTCTGCTAGCCAGCGATCCGGCACCTGGTTGTCGAACACGTCAGCCAGGCTGGCGCAGAACACGCGCTGGCGGCGACCATGCTGGCGCTGGAACTCCTCCGCCGCTGCGTTCCAGGCCACCGGCTTGCGCCAGTTGGATTCGCTGGTGCGCCGGCGCGGTGCGCCCGGTCCCCAGTTCACGGCCACGCCGCCACCGAAGCGCGCGTTGCGGGCTTCTGCGTAGCAGTGGTCGCAGCCTGGGCTGACCTTCTGGCAGCCTTCCCATGGGTTGAAGGTATGGTCCGCCCATTCAATTTTCGTGTTTTCGCTCACGCTCAGTCCTCCACGTTCTTGCGTGCGATTTCCGCATCCGCCACCAGCTGGCGGTCCACCACCGTGCCCAGGATCCGGTCATAGTTCCACTCGCAGTCCCGGAACACGCGACCATCCTCGAAATCGACCAGGTGCGCGGCCACATCGGCCGCAATGTCTTTGTCCTCGTTGGTGTGGATGGTGAAGCGCTGCAGCGCGTTCTTCACACGGTATGCACCTTCCGACCAGTCGCCGCGCGTGTCGCGCATGGCTATGGCCAGGTCCAGGCGCTGGTCCTTCTTACGCAGGAGCTCCAGCACGTCCGACCAGTCACTCTCCAGCGGCAGTTCGTACCGCAGCAGGATGGCGGCCAGCTCCATATCGGCCTTGCGCTTGGCCAGCGCCTCTTCCTGCTCGCGCTGCGCTCTTCCAGCTTCTGTTGCAGCTTCCCGCGCGGCCTGGTCGGCGTATTCCTGGTAGGTATTCTTCAGGCGCTCGTAGACTTGGGTGGCATAGGAGAAGCCATCATCGGTCTTGCACTCGCGGCGCAGGTCCTGCAGGTAGCCTGCGTCATGGCGAATGGTCTTCGGGTAGCGGGACCGTGATTTCATGTCGCGCTCGCTGTACGACGCGGGCATGCCGACCTGCTCCATGAAGGTGCGCACACTCTGCGCCACAGCCAGGTTAGCGGCGATGGCCGGGCCGTTGGCCTCATGGGTGGCCATATCCTTAGCGCGCGCCGCCTCCAACTGAGCCAGGGCGTAGGTTGCAACGGCAGTGGCTTTCGGCTTTCCCCAGGAATATCCAGGCATTCTGGATGCATAGTCCTGAGGGTACGATTGGCAGCCGCTGCTCACCGCCTTGCATTGCTCAATGGGCATGATCTTGATGAATTCGGTCACGGATTTCCTTTCTCGGCCAGTGCAGCACTGCCAACGTCTGTCAATCGGCATTCACCCTTGCGGAACTCGACGGCTCCCTTTTCGCTGAGGCGGTGTGCCACCAAGGTATCGATGACACCACGCAGGCGCTGGAAATCGTCTCCGACTTTGCGCAATTCCGCGATCTCATCCTCGGTGAATACCGGAGGCCTGTTCAGCGCATCGATAGCCTGCTCGAAACCCTCCTTGGGCTCACCGTCCACCTGCCAAGTGGAGGTGACCTCTTTGGTCTTCCGGTCGTAGCGATCAAAACGGGACAGACGCGGCTGCTCGACGCAGGTGTGCGTGTAGCCGAAGAACTTGGCACCGCCGTTGTGGTGGGCGGTTTCGCGCATGCTCCAGGTCTTGGCGTGCTCAATGGTCAGCATGGCTTGAGCTCCTTTTCTGCCTCGGCCAGCGCTGCATTCAGTTCGGTCATGCGGTCGTGGCTGCCGCCTGGTCGATCGGGATGGTGGATCGACGCCAGGCGCCGGTAGGCGTTTTTCACATCGTCGAGGGTAGGCTGCAGCAGCGCCTGCAGTTCCAGTACCGCCTGCCAGTCTCGCTTATGTCCTGGGCTCGGCAGGGCGGTGAAACCCGTGAATACACGTTCCAGCACGACCGCGCCGCCGTGGCGCTCGATCGCTCGCATCGCATCAAGCGTTGCAGCAATGGCGGCCAGGTTGTCAGCGACCCGGTCATACACATCGATGGCCATGACCTTGTTTTCGCCTTTCCGTGTGCGCCAGTACACAGCGGCGCCGGGGTCGCCGGGCTCACTGCGATCCGAGCGCGGCAGGCCGTCCAAGCGGGTGGGCACGTTCGTGCTGATCACGATGTCGTCTCGGGTGTAGCCCATGCGGTCGAGTTCGCCGAGCACGCGCGCCACGCCCTCGCTGATGGTCAGGCTATCGAAGCGGTAGGAGCGGGCCTTGGTGCTGAAGCGCGCTGTCTTGCGGCTTGTGCAGCGTGGCCAGCCGTCGGGCCATTGAAGGGGGTAAGCGCTGATCATGGTAGGATTAGTTGATCAAATAACATCGGGGAGCAAATAGAATGGGGCAATATCAAGTAGTCCAACTTGAGAACGGGCGTTGGATTTGGACGTTCTTGACTGGCGATTTGGCGGATACAAGGCGTTCTTTTGGGCACTCCGTCGTTGAATTTCCTAGTAGCGAAGAGGCAAGTCAGGATCTGGTACGTCTTCAGTACGCGCAGCAAATAGAAGGTCGTTTCGTTGTGTCGACGGACTATCTGCAATCCCTCGTAAATCTGCTTACCGCAGCCGAGCCGTGCTGTAACGGCGCATCGATTGATGGTGTGCATTGGCATGAGCCTGAACCGCAAGGCGGAGCCAACTGGGACGTTTCTAATATCGGAGGCGCGGACGATGTGCCAGCTTGTTACGACGCGGTTCGTCCCAAAATCGAAGAGCTGAGGAGAAGATTCCGCGCCGAGGATCCTCAGTAACATCCCGCTGCTCCCTGTGTGACGCTTAAGGCCACGGCCACCGGCCGAACCCAGATCGGTGCCGCGCTGAGCTGGAACGTTTCGCCGGACCAGGCCAGCAGGAGA
Organism: Herbaspirillum sp. FG34; assembly: GCF_057809315.1. Taxonomy (NCBI): domain Bacteria; kingdom Pseudomonadati; phylum Pseudomonadota; class Betaproteobacteria; order Burkholderiales; family Oxalobacteraceae; genus Herbaspirillum; species Herbaspirillum sp. FG34. Next base: position 181,309 of record NZ_JBMDJS010000011.1, read on the forward strand.
GTGCGCCCCATCTCGGAGGCGATGGCCTCGGCGGCCGCCGGCGGCACGGCATTGCCGATGCGCTCGCGCCAGGCTTGATCCGACAGGCCGTCCAGCTCCAGCATCTCCTCCGGATCCACCAGTGACTGCAGCGCCGCCAGCTCCAGGGTCGTGAAGGGACGGTGCCAAGTGCCGTCCAGCGCACGGATGACGCAGACCAGCTTGTCGGCCGCGGCCGGCATGCGCGGGTCAGCGACCGACCAGCGGCCGTTGTCGTAGCTGGCCGCCGAGGCCACGGCGCCCGAGTGCGCATCCATGGGCAGCACGCCATAGTGGCCGCCGGTCAGGTAGTGGTCTCCCTTCTGGGGGATGCTTGCCGGGCGCGGGTCGGCAATCGCGTACGCGCCGGTGTCATCGCCGCCGATCACGGTACCGCTCGCGCCATCCCACTGCGCCACCGGATACTTGCTGAACAGCTTGCCCTCGCGTGCAGCACGCGGATCGGCGACCGCAAAGGCTCCCTGGCCGGTGGTACTGCCGCTGATCACGGTGCCCGCCGGATCCTGCCAGGGCGTGACGCCATACTTTCCATACGACTCTCCCGCGCGTCGAGGATCCGCGACAGCCTGGCCAGTGCCGTGGGCGCTGGTTACCGCGCACGATGAGCGGTCCCATTCAACGATCCGGAATTCGTTGGAGTGCTTGGCTGGGCCGCCGTGGCGTGGGTCAGCCACAGAGAAGGTGCCTTGGCCGGGCGACTTGACGCCGATCACGGCACCGGACGATTCGCGCCAGTCCAGCACGCCATACTGCTGATACTCGGCGGCGCCGGCGGCGGCCCGCGGATCTGCGATTGAGAAGGCCCCGTTGGTTGGCGTTGACCTCCCGGCGACAGTTCCGGTAGGGGCATCCCAGTGGCGCACGCCCATGTAGTCGCGGTGATACTCGGGCACGATCAGGTAATCCCGGAGGAGGCCGTCCTCGATCGCCAAGCGGTTGAGGCTGCGCCAGTCCTTACCGGCCTCCACGAACGCCAGGCGCACCCAGGTCTTCCACTGCAGCGACGGGATCCGGTGCATCGGGCCGCCGGCCAGATCACCTGGAAGCGGCATGCGACCCAGGATGTCGCCCACCGCCAGCAGGTTGCGCTTCGGCGGTTCGTAGAGGAAGTTCGGTACCTTGGCCATGTGGCGGCCGACCAGCAGGAAGCGCTTGCGGCTCTGGGCCAGGCCTCCAATCTCGCCGCAGTCATGCGTGGTCTCGGCCGTCGCATAGCCATACTGGCGCAGCAGCGCGACGATCTGGTCCAGCAGGTTGCGCCCACGGGTGGCGATGCGCGGCACGTTCTCGAATATGATCAGCTCCGGGGGATCGTCGGCCCAGGCCTCCAACATCAGCCAGACGCCGCGCAGGGTCAGGCGGTTGAGGGCCTGGTACTTATCGGTCTTGCTCTTGCCCTCGGCCAGCAGGCCGGAAAATCCCTTGCATGGTGCCGACAGGAACACGATGTGCGGCCGCTCGCCACCGGCAGCGCGCCGGATGTCAGCGGGCAGCGCCTCACGCCAGCCAGGCGGCGGCATGTGACCATGGAAGGCCAGGTACTGATCCAGGTCGAACAGGTCCAGGGTAGTGGCCGGCACGCCGACCAGGCGCCCGAAATCACGGTTCGCCGCGGCATCCACGTCCACGCTACCGATGCAGCGGAACTTGGCCACCATGTTGCCCACTCGGGCGCTGGCCCGGCTGAAGCCGCGCGCGCCGCCGCCAATGGCACCGAACAGGTGGAAGTGGCGGATCTCGCGGACATCGTCGCCGATGCCGGTGAAGGTGTCGCGCTTCATGGCTTTCCTCCATGAGCAACACGCCAACGACGGCGCAATTCCATTGCCTCGATGGCACGATCCCGGTAACCCATGCGATTCAGCTTGTGGCCCAACGGCATCATGTAGGCATTCCAGAAGCGAACTCCGGGACCGCCCAGCAGGGCGCTGGAATACATGCGCGAGCGCGTATCATCCATGCGGATCAACTGGGCGATCTTGCGCGCCACACGGCGCTTGCGCGAACTCACGCAGCCTCCCGCAGCGCCTCGATCACACCATTGGCGATCCAGAACGAGGAGAAGGTGGGCGGGAGCTGGGCCGGCAGCTGCTTGAGCGTGCCGAACACCAGCGCGGTTTCGATGTGGCCTTCCTCTGCCAGCGAGTGCAGCCAGTTGATGGCGTCCGAGCGGCCCGGCAGGTCCAGCACATCGAAGCGGTCCAGCATCAGGATACGCAGGCCGGTTACCTGGGCCACGGCCTGGGCGATCATGGCATCGGTGCGCCATTGCTCGGACTCCGAGAGCAGGGCATAGGCGCGCCCGCCGGCGGTGATAGCCATATCGGCATCGATATAGACCGAGGCCCAGCCGCTGAAGGCCGCCGAGGCGGTCAAGGCGCTGTTGATCGGCTTTAGTGCTTCGGCCAGCAGCTCGCCGGGGATGCCGTCGGGTGCGCACGCATCGGCCACGGCCAGCCACGCCTTGACCTCTTCGTGCACCTTGGTGGCCTGGGCAGTCAAGTTGTCGGCGGCGTCCAGCGCGCGCTGGGCAGCTGCAGCCACCTCGATCACCTCTGTCATCTTGCCCAGGCTGGTGCGCAGGGTGGACGCGCGCTGTTCCAGCTCGGTGATGCCGGCGGCGTGGTCGGTCTCGAAATCGGTTTGCGCTTCCAGTTCGGCCAGGCGCTGATCGGCGCCGGTGGCCATATCGAAATCCCGCTTCAGGTTCTTGACGCGGTTCTGCAGCACCTCCAGGCCTCGTTCGTACTCGGGCAGGGAGTTTTGTGCTTCGGTGTCGGCCTGGCCGGCGGGTTTGATTTCGCCATGTTGGTCCTCGTAGCGGTCGAGCTCGGCGACGGCGGCCCCATAGGCGGGGTGATTTACGTAGTGCTCGTCATTGATCATGTCAGTGAGGTCAGCCAGCGCATAAGCCAAGTCATGCACCAGGCCCAGCGGGCGACCGCCGACGGCACGCTGGCGCATTTCCACCACCTGCGGCTCGTAATCGGCAAGCTCCTCTTCGGCGCGCTTCAGGTTCCCGCTCACGTTTGGCGCTGACTTGGACTGTGCCTGCAACTCGGCGCGGCGCTGCTTGGCCTGCGCTTGGGCATTGTGCTTGGCGCGGGCCTCGCCAATCTGACCATTGATCTGGTCGATTTCTTGGCGCACCTTGGCAACGTCCTCGGCGGTGTGCTCCACCACCGGGACAGTCGGCTTCTCAGCCTTCCAGCCCTCACTGGCCACGCCGCCCCAGTTTGCGCCGG